>NZ_JAEVHN010000562.1:0-3983 GCF_016803375.1 Micromonospora sp. 4G55 | reverse complement strand
GTGCTTTGAGATTTGTATCAAAATTTAGCAAAATTAATCAATAAAAGTTTAAAACTTTTTCGGTGGAGTTTGCAAATTCCAAATTTAGCTATAAATTCTTTATGAGCTTTTGTGCCATAGGCTTTGTTTTTTTCAAATTCATAACAAGGAAAGTCTTTAGCTAAGAAATTCATCACTCTATCTTTACTAACTTTTGCGAGTATGCTAGCTGCACTTACTTGCAAAATGCTAGTGTCGGCTTTGATTTGTGTTTTTATCCCGTTTATACCTAGGTTGGTGTTTCCATCATATAAGAAGTTATTTTCTGTTTTAAAATGCTTTTTTATAAGTTTTTAAAGCCTTTTTTTTAAACAAGTGCTTTAAAGCCTAGTGCGTCGATTTGTTCTGAAGAAAAAGCAAGTATGAGAATAGTTTGAATTTTTGATGATGATTTCATAAAGTTCTTCGCGTTTTTTTTCGCTTAGTTTTTTAGAATCACATCAACCCATCAAGTTGTTTGTTCAGTTTGCAAGCTGCCATCATCATAGGACCTGCTAAAGCACCGCGTCCTGCTTCAATCAATACCGATTAAATTTATATCAAATTCGTTTAAAAGTTCTTTTGTGTCAAATAAAGTTTTCAAATTTTTCTAAAAAGAAGGGCAAAAATGCCCTTTTATTCTATTGTGATATCATTTTTGATTTTTTCAAAAAGCTTATCACCTATGCCTTTAACTTTTTTAAGATCATCAATACTTGTAAAATTTGCTTCTTTGCGGTATTCTAAAATCGCTTTAGCTTTAGCTTCGCCAATACCATTTAAACTTTTTAATTCTTTTAGTGTTGCAGTGTTGATATTTACAGCACCAAAGAGAAAAGCTGTTAAAGCAAAAAATAAAAATAGTAATTTTTTCATTTTCTTATCCTTTTAATTAAAAAATAATTATAATATTATCTTAAAAAGGATTAAGAATTTCTTAACTTTAACCCAAAAATTCGCGTTTAAAATACTCTTTTGGTGCTTTACATAAAGGACAGGCTGCTGGAGCTTTTTTGCCACGATGTATATGTCCGCATACTTCACAAACCCATAATTCTTCTACTTCACTATTAAAAAATTCTTCTTCTTTCTTCGAGCATTTTTTTTAAGCGCTAGATATTCTCTTTCGTGTTCGATTTCTACTTTACCAATAGCTGTAAATAATCTCGCTATAGCCTTTTTTGCCTTCATCTTCAGCGATTTTTGCAAAATTTGGATACATAGTTGTGTGCTCATAGTTTTCACCTTCTTGCAGCAGTTACTAGGTTTTTTGTAGTTACTTCTAAAGGTTTGCCATCAACGATTTCATGATAAGCTTTAAATTCTGCTCTTGCATGCCATTTTTCATTTTCAGCCGCTTCTCTAAAATGTCTAGCAACCGCATGCCAACCTTCTTCTTCAGCTACATCAGCAAATAAATCGTATTTGTTTCTTGCCATAGATTCGCCTGCAAAAGCTTTCATTAAATTTACTGCAGTTAAATCTGTAGTGATACATTTCATTTCTTCACCACAACAACTAAGCTTACCTCCACCTACATTTTGAACTTCTACTTCATTACCACATTTTGGCATTTATAGGTTTCATATTGTCTCATTTTGACTCCTTTTTGATTATCAAAAAGCATTGTATTATAAAAAATATTTTTGTCAATTAATAATTTTTATCATTTATGAAAATGTATATCAAAATAAATTTCACAAAAATTAAGCTTTGCTAAATATAATTTTAAAAAATTATTATCAGGAGTTACAATGAGAAGCGATGCGATAAAAAAAGGACATTTAAAAGCACCTAATCGTTCTTTACTTCGTGCTTGTGGTTTGAAAGATGAAGATTTTGACAAACCTTTTATAGGTGTAGCAAATAGCTATATAGACATAATCCCAGGACATTATTTTTAAATGATTATGCTAAAATCATTAAAGATGAGATACGCAAAAATGGTTGTGTGCCTTTTGAGTTTAATACCATAGGTGTAGATGATGGTATAGCTATGGGACATGAAGGTATGCTTTATTCTTTACCAAGTCGTGAACTTATCGCAAATTCTATTGAAACGGTGATGAATGCTCATCAACTTGATGCTTTAATCTGTATTCCAAACTGCGATAAAATTACTCCTGGTATGTTAATGGGAGCTTTAAGGGTCAATGTTCCAACCATTTTTGTAAGTGGTGGGCCTATGGCTTCAGGAGTAACCAAAAAAGGAGAAAAGATCAGTCTTAGCTCTGTTTTTGAAGCCGTAGGGGCTTATGAAGCCAAAAAAATTAGCGAAGAAGAATTTAAAGATATAGAATGTTCAGCCTGTCCAAGTGGTGGATCTTGTTCGGGAATGTTTACAGCAAATTCTATGAATACCTTATGCGAAGCTATGGGTATAGCACTAGAAGGTAATGGAACCATTTTAGCTTTAAGTAAAGAAAGAGAAGAGCTTTTAAGAAAAGCAGCGCGTCGTATTTGTGAAATCGCCTTAGATGAGCGTTTTAAAATTCGTAATATCATCACTCAAAAAGCTGTGCGTAATGCTATGGTAGTAGATATGGCAATGGGTGGAAGTAGCAATACAGTTTTACACATGCTTGCCATTTCGCGTGAAGCAGGGGTAGCACTAGATATTAAAGATTTAAATTTCATCTCAAGCAAAGTTGCACACATAGCAAAAATAGCCCCATCGCTAAATAGTGTTTATATGGATGATATCCACAAAGCAGGCGGTGTGAGTGCAGTTATGGCTGAAATTTCAAGCAGACAAGGACATATTTTAGAACTTGATGCACTGACTATCACAGGAGAAAGTCTCGAAGAACGCTTAAAAAATGCTAAAATCAAAGATGAAAATATCATTCGTAAAGTAGATAATGCTTACTCAAAAGTAGGTGGACTTGCTATTTTGTTTGGAAATTTAGCTGAGCAAGGTTGTGTTATAAAAACCGCAGGAATAATCGGAGAAAGAAAATTTAAAGGCGAAGCTGTTTGTTTTAACTCTCAAGATGAAGCTATAAAAGGCATTATTAAAGGCAAGGTGCAAAAAGGAAATGTTTGTGTGATACGCTATGAAGGTCCAAAAGGTGGCCCTGGTATGCAAGAAATGTTAAGTCCTACTTCACTTTTAATGGGTATGGGTTTGGGTGCTGATGTAGCTTTAATCACCGATGGTCGTTTTAGTGGGGCTACAAGGGGTTTAAGCGTTCGGTCATATTTCCCCTGAAGCAGCTGAAGGTGGTCTTATAGGACTTTTAAAAGATGGAGATGAAATAGAAATTGATGTAGATGCTTATACCATCCATGCAAATTTAAGCGAAGAAGAAATCACTCAACGCAAAAAAGAATTTGTATTGCCTCAAAAAGAAGTGCCTTCAAGATGGCTTAGAATGTATCAAAAACTTGTTAGCAATGCTAGTAAAGGTGCGGTTTTAGATATGGAATGAAAGGTTTCCTTTCATTCTTCTATTTCTTTGGTTATACGATTTCTTATATCTCTACGAACTATTTCCATACCCCACAGCCAAACAATATGGCCAAAAATTTCAGATAGGTGTTCATCAAAAGGAATTTCACAAAGTGGTGGAACTTCTGCAATTAAAGGCATTACAATAACATGGGCAAAAAGATAAACAAAAAATCCAAAAACTGCACCTTTCAGTAGGTAAGCCTAGTTGTTCTAGAAAAATTTTAGGTGGAGTAACACGTTCTAAAGCATCTGCTGGCCAAAAAACATTGGGATTTCTTGGAGGAAAAGGTACTTCCCAACCCCATTTAACAATAGCTCCGAAAATACCCGCTAATATACCTATAAAAAAGGCTAAAGTATAGCGCTTTTGAAAGTTATTTTTTCATAATAACTCCTTTATGTTTTATACAAAATAAAATTTGAATTTATAATATTTTTATTTAAAACATATTGAAAATAGGAGTATAAAAATCTTATTTAAATTTTAAAATATTCTCTTAAACTTTCGCAA
>NZ_JAEVHN010000561.1:0-3988 GCF_016803375.1 Micromonospora sp. 4G55 | reverse complement strand
GGGGTGCAGCACGAACGGCTCACCCTCGGGCACCTCGACCATCGAGGTGAGCTCGTCCTGCTGGATCGCCGGGTCGATGTGCGTGTACAGGTGGTTGTTGAAGACCCGGAACAGCTTGTCGAGCCGCACGTCGATGCTGGACGGCTGCACCAGTGTGGGCTCGAAGGGCTCCAGCGCGAGCGTGCCCGCCTTGATCTCGGAGACCAGGTCGCGGTCGGAGAGCAGCATCGGCACACCATATCGAGCGGACCGGGTGACCTGCGTGTCGGACTACGCGTTCGTACACATGTTCGATAGGATGTCCGTATGGCTTCCTGGTCCGAATTCGCCGCTGACGAGCCCCGACTCGCCGACGGGATCCGCCTTCTCATGCAGCAGTACGGGCCGGGCTTCGGCTACCTGGCCACCGTCCGCGCCGACGGTGGGCCCCGGGTGCACCCGGTCTGCCCCGTGATCACCGACGAGGGTCTGTTCTGCTTCGTCGTCGACTCGCCCAAGCGGCGCGACCTCGAACGCGACGGGCGCTACGCGCTGCACTCGTTCCCGCCGGAGGAGACCGACGACGAGGCGTACGTCGCCGGTCGCGCGCAACCGGTCACCGACCCGGCCCGGGTCGCCCGGGTGGCCCGCCTCGGCCGGGCGGCGCCGCAGGTCGACTGGCGACTCTTCGAGTTCAGCGTCGACGTGGCGATGCTGACCCGCCGCGACCAGGGCGGGCTCGGCCAGCCCGGCGAGGGCCACGGGTCCTCCGCCGTCCAGGTCTGGCTCGATCCGGTCGCCGCCCACCGCGGCGGCGACGCTGCCGGCGTACCCGATCGGCGGCCGGCCCGCCGCGGCCGCCATGGTTTCGACACCCGCCGCCCCGCCGCCTGACCGCCGAGACGCCGATGCCGGCCCCGTCCTACGACGGAGCCGGCATCGGGTTCTGCTGGGGTGTTACGCCGCGCGGTACGCGTTCCACGCGGTCAGCATGCGGCTCGCCTGACCAGGGGTGAACTGGTACATGCACGAGTCGTAGGTGTAGTCCATGAAGTTGGTGATCGGGTCCAGGCCGGCCGTGGTGCAGGTGTCCCGCCCGGTCGGGCACTGGAACGCCGGCGAGGCCTCGGCCGGGGTGTCGCTGACGCTGTCACCCGAGCCGGAGCATCCACCCTGGAAGGTGTGGTAGAGGTTCAGCCAGTGGCCGACCTCGTGGGTGCCCGTGTCGCCCTGGTTGTAGTTGGCGGCGGTGCCGCCCGGCAGCGACTCGCTCAGCACGACCACGCCGTCCATGCTGTTGAGCTTCCGCTGCGGGAAGGTCGCCCAGCCGAGCAGGTCGTCGCTCAGCTCGCCCAGGTAGATGTTGAGCGTGTTCTTGCCGCCCTCGCGCAGGGAGGTCTTCATCGACCGCTCCGCCGAGGAGCCCTGCACGATCGGGTACCACGCCGGGTTGGTCACCCGGTTGATCTTGGTCAGCTGGAAGCCGAAGGCCGTGGCCGCGCCGCCGGTGGCACCGGCGTAGGCCTGGTTCAGCACGCTGATCTGCGACGTGATCATCGAGTCCGGGATGTTGCCGCCGGCGCGGGTGCTGTCGCGCTGGATCACGTGCACGACGACCGGGATGGTGACGCTGGCCAGCGGGGCGGCGGCCTGGGCGCCGGCCCGGAAGCTCGCCCGCTCGCGCAGCGCGGTGGCGAGGTCGGCCTCGCGCTCGCGGACCTGCTTGGCGGTCAGCTCGTTGGGTTCGTGCTTGGCGATCCCGCCCTTCTTGATCCGGGCGTCCGAGTGGACGTCGGCCGGCTCGGCGCAGGCCTCGCTCGGGGCGGCGGAGAAGGCGGAAGCAGCGGGGACGACGCCCACCGCGGCGGTGCTGAGCAGCAGCGCGAGGGTCGTCGACGCGACACCGGCGGCACGCCGGGTCAGCAGGTTGGGACGGAGTCCCATGGGCCCACCTCTTTCTGGCGGTGTGACAGGGGGTATGTCACACCGTGGTCGAGAACGTGGGGGTGACGTTACAACCGATCGACAGATTTGAGAACGGCCATATGTTGCCGCAGTGAAACTTTTAGCTCCACGTGAATACGTTGGGTCCAAGATCGATCACGGTGGCGGGGGGTGCCGGCGTGCCCGGGGGTACCTGGGTGCACGGCGGCGGTCACCTCAGGTACAGTGGTGCCGCCTGCGGGTGTAGTTCAATGGCAGAACATCAGCTTCCCAAGCTGACAGTGCGGGTTCGATTCCCGTCACCCGCTCCACACGACAGGCCCTGGTCAGGACGCGAGTCCCAGCCAGGGCCTTCGACGTTTCCCAGGCTGCGGCCGTTGCCCGTGCCATTCACCGCCGTCGCAAGGTCCTCTCATGCCGAGATCAGTGCGTTCATGGGGTCAGCCGACCCGCCAAGCGGCCGGGTCGACACCGCTGGGCATCGGCGCCCGGGCGGCCACGCCGGACCCGCCGGTCAGGGCTGGTACTGGCTGCGGGTGCGGGGCAGCCACTGGGGGTGCTGGTCGCGCAGGTAGCGGATCAGTCCCTCGCGTAGGTCGCAGCGCAGGTCCCAGGCGCTGGCGCCGTCCGCGGCCGAGGCTTGCACCTGGATGACCACGGTCTGCGGGGTGGCGTCGACCATCTGGAGCACCCACCGGTCTCGATCCCACAGCGGTCAGGACTCGACCAGTCGGCGTGCCTCCCGGCGCAGGTCGTCCAGGTCGGCGGTGTGGTCGACATGTAGCTGGATCTTGCCGACCACCCGGGACTCGTTGCGGGTCCAGTTCTGGAACGGCCGCTCGGTGAAGTACGTGGTCGGCAGGATGAGCATCCGTTCGTCCCAGAGCCGGATCACCACGTTGGTCAGCTTGACCTCTTCGACCCGGCCCCATTCGCCGTCGACCACCAGCACGTCGCCGACGTGCAGCCCGTCGGCGAAGGCGACCTGGATGCCGGCGAACGCGTTGCCGAGCGCGGTTCGGGCGGAGAGGCCGATCACCGCGCCGACCACCCCGGCCGAGGTCAGGATGGAGATGCTGGCGAGGCGTACCGGCCGGAAGGTGATCAGGATCAGGCCGATCGCGACGACCGTGACCACGGCGACGGTGAGTCGCCGCACGGGGCGGATCTGGGTCCGGGCCCGCCGGATCCGCCGGCTGGTGACCAGATCGCTCGGCAGCCGGCTGAACGCGACCGCTTCGACAACGCTCAATGTCTTGATCACCAGCCACGCGCTGGCGGCGATCAGGACCAGCAGGATGGCGTGGCGCAGATAACGCTGCCACTCGGCCGGCCCGGGCGGCAGCGCGTAGTACAGGGCCCCGACCAGCAGGACCGTGGCCGCCGGGCGGCGGCAGGCCTGCCGCAGCGGCTCCAGCAGCCACTTGTAGCGGCCACGGGCACCCCGGCGGATCAGCACGCCGGAGACCAGGTCCACGACCACGGCCGCTGCCAGCGCGGCCAACACGATCAACGCGGTACGCATCAGAGGCCGTTCACCGTGATCCCGATGCCGCCTCTCCTGGGCTCGAAACCGCACTCCCCGCGTTCAGGGTGTCATCAGATCCGGTGGCAAGCGGCGGATATCGGGGATGCCAGACGGCCGTGACCGACGTCCGGGCTACCAGCATCCCCGGACGGGGCCAAGGTCGTATGTCCGGTAGGGCGCTCCACCTTGTCCCCGTCCGTGATGCTGGACGGTCTACGACTGCCGACGAGGAGATCCGCTGAGCGGCGGACGGTGCTGGACGACTGTCTGCGCACCCCCGATGGTTCGCTCAACTCCGCCGGAGCGATTCCACCGACTGGCCGGGACGGCAGTTACCTGCCGGCTCTGGTCGATGGTTCGTTGCTGGCTCGATCGGTAACGAGCCGCCTCCCGTTCCTGGCGGCCCGAGCAGGGCGACGACTGCTGCCACGATCGTCTCGATGGCCGGAGCTCCATGCTCTGAGGTGTCGATTTCAACGACGGCGTCGACGCCCTGCGGCGGTTCGAAGATCGACCGCTTCATCTCACCCCGCTGGA
>NZ_JAEVHN010000560.1:0-4001 GCF_016803375.1 Micromonospora sp. 4G55 | reverse complement strand
GGCTGCTCGGCCGGCGGAGGAGCGGGCCCGTTACGCCCGCGACCCGCTCACCGGCGAGCCGTTGCACCCGGCGTTGACGACGGTCCGGGGGCGCCATCGCCGCCCCGGTCGGACCGGCGCACCCGCTTCCTGGCGGCCGTGCTGCCGCCGTCGGTGCTGCTGCGCTGGCGGCTGGCGGTGGCGGACTCGTCCTCCCGGCTGGTGGCCAGCGGCGGACGGACCCGCTCACGGTTGCTGCGCTGGAACCCGCGCCGGCTGCTCGCCAACCGCTCCGCCCGCCGGGCCTAACCCGGCCCCCACCCGGCCACGTGCCCGGGGCCGCCCCGTGCTCCTGCGCTGGAACCCGCGCCGGCTGCTCGCCAACCGCTCCGCCCGCCGGGCCTAACCCGGCCCCCACCCGGCCACGTGCCCGGGGCCGCCCCGTGCTCGGGCACCTTCAGAGAAAGCGCGGCTATTCTTCGCCGAATAGCCACGCTTTCTCGGAAAGTGCGTGCGGACACCTCGGCGTGCCCGGTGATGCCGCGCCGTCAACCTCGGCCGCTGGACATTCCGTCCGCGGCGCCGCGCCATGTCGTCGACCTGGCGGCATTCCGCGCCTCCGGACCCCGGCATGTCGCCGACACCGAGTCAATCACGACCGACGACAGTGGATCGCCTCCGGCAACCTCATCGGGCCGGGCCGGGGCCGGGGCTCGGATCGGGGCCGGGGCTCGGGTCGGGGCCGGACGTGCGGAAACGACGGAGGTGGCCGGATCGGGTCCGACACCCACCGTCGTGGCGACGCCCACCCGCCTCAGGGGCGGTGAGCGTTCAGCGATGTCCCTCCGGACGCTGCCGCCACCGGTCCTCCATGCGGTCCAACAGCGACGGCCGTCGACCACCCGCGCGTCCGCGCTGACGACGGCGACTCGTCGTTGTGCCACCCACCACGTGCAGGTCGGGTGACTGCGACCGGCGATGCGACTGCACCGCGTAGCCCAGCGCGGCCAGCATGACGACGAAGCCCGCCACTGCCAGCGGCGGAGTCTTGATCACCGCGCCGTAGACCAACAGGGCCAGGCCGACGACGACCACGCCGGCAGCGACGAGCAGGCGACGCCGCGCGTGGAAACGCGGGTCGCTGGCGCGCACGGCCGAGGCGAATTTGGGGTCCTCGGCAAGCGACCGCTCGATCTGCTCGAACAGCCGCTGCTCGTGCTCCGAGAGCGGCACGGCACTCCTCCCCGGTCACGTTGGTCGGCCCGGTCGGGCCGACAGACCGTGGCAGCCAACCGGCTGCTTGCCGTCAAGTCTACGAGGGGGCTCGCGCGTCGGAAAGCGGGACGACCTACGGCCGGGTCGGATTTTCGCCTCTACGGGTATCACGCTTGCCGAGCAGACTGGCCGGACCTATGACGGACCGCCCGAAACGGGCAGCCGCGGCGTCGGCGGCAGCTTCCGCCTCCCGCCAGCCGCGCTCGGGCGCGCCGAGGGTCAGCTGCTGTGGCGTCTCCGTCACCCCGGCCAGCCCCTCCACCCGGACGCCGACCAGGCGGACGCGCTCGGTGGGGTCGAGAACGGTGTAGAGCGCCCAGGCGGTGTCGAAGATCTCCCGGGCCACGTCGGTGGACACGCCGAGGGTGCGGGACCGGTTGACCGTGCGGAAGTCGGCCAGCCGCACCTTGAGCGAGACCGTCCGGCCGACCTGCCCGGCCCGGCGCAGCCGGGCGCCGACCTTGTCGCTGAGGGCGAGCAGGGCCCGGCGGATCTCCACCGGGTCGGCGACGTCGGCGTCGAAGGTCACCTCGGCGCCGATCGACTTCTCCACGTGCTCGGGGCTGACCGTGCGCGGGTCGCGCCCCGAGGCCAACTCGTGCAGGTGGCTGGCGGACGCCTCGCCGACCGCCTTGCGGAGCATGCCGTACGGCGCCTCGGCCAGGTCGCCGATGGTGTTCAGGCCCAGCCGGCGCAGCGTCTCGGCGGAGCGCTCCCCCACCCCCCAGAGCGCGCCGACCGGCAGCGGGTGCAGGAACTCCAGCACCCGGTCGGCCGGCACCACGAGCAGGCCGTCCGGCTTGGCCCGGGTGGAGCCGAGCTTGGCCACGAACTTGGTCGGGGCCACCCCGACGGAACAGGTCAGCTCCTGCTCGGCCGCCACCCGTTCGCGGATCCGGCGGGCGATCTCGGCCGGCGGCCCGAACAGCCGCCGCGCGCCGGCCACGTCGAGGAACGCCTCGTCCAGGGAGAGCGGCTCGACCAGCGGGGTGACGTCCCGGAAGATCTGCATGACCGCCCGGGAGGCGGCCGTGTACTGCGCGAAGTCGGGCGGGAGGTAGACCGCGTGCGGGCAGAGCGCCCGGGCGCGCATGGTGGGCATGGCGCTGCGGACGCCGTACCGCCGGGCCTCGTAGCTGGCGGAGCTGACCACGCCGCGCGGCCCGACGCCACCGACCACCACGGGCCGGCCGCGCAGCTCGGGGCGGCGACGCACCTCCACCGAGGCGAAGAAGGCGTCCATGTCGACGTGCAGGATCGGGCTGCCGGAGTCGTCGGCGTCCGGCCCGAAGCGCGGGTCACCGCCGCGCGGCAACGACTGGCTCCGACCCATTCCCGCAGGTTAGCCCGCCGGTACGACAGCCCGACCGGTCAGCCCCGCACCACCAGCAGCGGAATGGTCAGCTCGGCCGCCGTGTCCGCCCCGTGGTACGCCACCAGCCGGGACACCATCGGCGGCTCGGAGCGGCTGGCCAGCACGGCGTACGTGCCGTGGCAGGTCACCACGACGTCGCCGACGCGGTGCAGGTGCCCCTCCGGCACCGGGCCGAACCGCCCGGCGGCCACCGCCTCCGCCCGGGTCTCCACCCGGCGGCCGGGCCGAGCACCGCCGACCAGGCGGCCACCACGTCGTCGACGGCGCCCGGCTCGACGTGCAGGTAGCGCACCCGCGGCTCCCCGGCGACGACCCGTACCCCGGCCCGCAGCCGGGAGTCGGTGTCCAGGTCGAAGCGGTGCGCGGCGGGCACGTCGAGCTGCCCGTGGTCGGCGGTGACCAGCAGCGCGGCGTCCGGCGGCAGCCCGTCGACGAGCCGGGCGAGCAGCGCGTCGACCTCGGCGGCGGCGATCCGCCAGGGCGCGGAGTCGACGCCGGTGAGGTGACCGTGCCGGTCCAGGTCGGGGTGGTAGCCGGAGACCAGGGTCGGCCCGGGGCCGGCGGCGAGCGCGGCGAGCATCGTCGCCGCCAGGGCGTCCACCCCGGCGGCGCCCCGGTAGTCGCCGCCCCGGTTGGCGGCCAGGGTCAGCCCGCTGCCGGCGAACTCGGGGCGGCTGACCACGGTCACCGCGACACCGGCCGCCCGGGCCCGCTCCCACTGGGTACGGACCGGCTGCCAGGTCAGCGGCTCCGGGTCGCCGGCCCACTCGATGTGGTTGAGCACCCGGTCGGTGCCGGGCACCCGGACGGTGAAGCCGAGCACCCCGTGCGGCCCGGGCGCGACGCCCGCGCCGAAGCTGACCAGGCTGGTCGGGGTGGTGGAGGGGAAACCCGAGGTCAGCGGCCGACCGACGGTGGCGGCGAGCCGGCCAGGGTCGGCGCGTACGGCGCGGCGTCGGGATCTGGTACCAGCCGAGCCCGTCGACCAGGAGCACGGCGATCCGCCGCACCCCGGCCAGCCGGGGGGTGAGCCCGAGCAGGTCGACCGCGCCGGGCACGCCGAGCACCGCCAGCGCGCTGGGCACCACGTCGGCGAGGCTGCCACCGCCGTAGCGGGGCGCCACGACGTCCAGCGGATCGGGCGGTGCGGCGGCGGTCATGCCGTTATGCCGGCCGGCGGGCGAACAGGTGCAGCTGGGCGGCGAGGTCCCGGTACGGCGACCGGGCGGCGAGGGCCCGTTCCAGCTCGACCAGGCTGGCCGGCTGACCGTCGGCCACGGCGGCGGGAAGCAGGTCGGCGAGGACGCGTACCCCGTGGATCTCCTCGACGGTGAGCCCGGCGGCGCGCAGCAGCGCGGCGGCGCCGTCGGCG
>NZ_JAEVHN010000559.1:0-4016 GCF_016803375.1 Micromonospora sp. 4G55 | reverse complement strand
CCCCCGCGCGGAGCCGGGCGCCGGCCCGGCGCCGCTCTCCTCCGGGCAGCACCGGCTGTGGTTCCTCGACCAGGCGTACCACCAGAACGCGTACACCGTCGGCACGGCGCTGCTGCTCGACGGCGCCCTCGACGTCGACGCGCTGCGCGGGGCGCTGGCCGAGCTGGTGCGGCGGCACGAGTCGCTGCGTACCGTCTTCCCGACCGGAGGAGACGGCGACCCGGTCCAGGAGGTGCTGCCGCCGGGCGCGGTCGACCTGCCGGTCGTGTCCGCGCCGGCCGACGCGGACGACACGGGGCCGCGCAGCATCGTGGAGTCGGCGGTCGCCGACGCGGTGCCGCAGTGGGTGCACGCGGCCCTGGCCGCCGACGTGCGGCGCCCGTTCGACCTGGCCCGTGGGCCGCTGTTCCGGGCCGTGCTGCTGCGGATCGCCGACGATCGGCACGTGCTGTCGCTGACCATGCACCACAACGTCTCCGACGGCTGGTCCCTCGGCATCGTCGCGGGCGAGGTGGCCACCCTCTACGACGCCGCCCTCGCCGGGCGCCCCTCGCCGCTGCCCGAACTGCCCGTGCAGTACGGCGACTACGCGCGCTGGCAGCGCAGCCGGCTGGCCGACCCCGACAGCGAGACCTGCGGTACTGGCGGCGGCAGCTCGACGGGGTGGCGGGCGTCCTGGAGGTGCCCACCGACCGGCCCCGGCCGCCGGTGCAGACGTTCGACGGCGCGGTCCGTACCCGCGTCCTGCCGCCGCGGGTCGCCGACGAACTGCGCCGCTTCAGCCAGGCCCGGGGCGCCACCCTGGCGATGACGGTGCTCGCCGCGCTGAAGGCGCTGCTCTGGCGCTACACCGGCCAGCGCGACATCTGCGTCGGCACGCCGGTCGCCGGCCGGGTCCGCGCCGAGCTGGAACCGATGGTCGGCTTCTTCGTCAACATGCTGCCGCTGCGGACGGTGATCGACGGCGACTGGACCTTCGAGGAGCTGCTCGGCCAGGTACGGCACACGGCGCTGGGGGCGTACGACCACCAGGAGGTGCCGTTCGAGCGGCTGGTGGACCTCGTCGACGCGCCCCGCGACCTCAGCCGGAACCCGCTGTTCCAGGTGATGTTCAACCTGCTGAACCTCCCCGAACAGCGAGACCTGGGCGCACCCGGGCTGCGAATGGTCCCGTTCGCCGTCGAGCCGGGCATCGCCCAGCAGGACCTGGCCCTGTACGCGTACGAGGTCGACGAGGGGCTGCGGTTCCGGTTGGAGTACAACACCGACCTGTTCGACGCGGCGACCGCCGAGCGGATGATGGGGCACCTGGAGACGCTGCTCGCCGCCGCCGTCGCCGACCCCGGCGTCCGGCTCGCGGACGTCCCCGTCCTCACCCCCGCCGAGCTGGCCCGGGTCGCCGGGTGGAACGACACCGCCACCGCGCTCGACTGGGCCGCGCCGGCCGGACGCGTGCCGACCCTCGTGGAACTGATCGAACGCCAGGCGGCGACGCGCCCCGACCGGCCCGCCGTGACGTTCGGGGCCACCACGCTCAGCTACGCGGAGTTCAACGCCCGGGCCAACCGGCTCGCCCACCGGCTGCGCCGGGCCGGCGTCGGCCCGGACGTCACGGTCGCCGTCTGCCTGAACCGCTCGCCGGAACTGCCGGTCACGCTGGTCGCGGTGCTCAAAGCGGGCGGCGCCTACGTGCCGGTGGACCCCGACTACCCGGTCGAGCGGCAGCGCTACGTGCTGGCGCACAGCGGTGCGAAGGTCCTGGTCACCGAGGCGGAGCTGGCCGACCGGTTCGCCGGGTACGCCGGCGAGGTGCTGCACGGCGGCCAGACCCCGGACGCGGAGCCGGACAGTGACCCGGAGCCGCTGGCCGGGCCGGACCACCTGGCGTACGTGATCTACACGTCCGGGTCGACGGGACGCCCCAAGGGCGTCCGGGTGACGCACGCCGCCGTCGTCAACACCCTGGCCGCCATGCGCGAACGGCCGGGTCTGACCAGCGACGGCACCATGCTCGCGATGGCCAGCTTCGCCTTCGACATGTCCGTACCGGAGCTCTTCCTGCCCCTCGTGGTCGGCGCCCGGATGCTGCTGGTGGGTCGCGACGTCGCCTACGACGCGACCCGGCTGGCCGACCTGCTCGTCGCGGAACGGGTCACCCTGGCCCAGGGGACCCCGGCGACCTGGCGGCTGCTGATCGAGTCCGGCTGGACCGGGATGCCCGGGCTGACGGCGGTGTGCGGCGGCGAGGCGGTGTCCGCGCCGCTGGCCCGGCAGCTGGCCGAGCGGGTCGGGGTGCTGTGGAACCTGTACGGCCCGACCGAGGCCGCCGTCTGGTCCACGATGGAGCGGATCGAGCCCGGCTTCACGCACCTCACCATCGGCCGCCCGATCGGCAACATGCGCGTCCACGTGCTCGATCCGCAGCTGTCCCCCGCCCCGGTGGGCGTGGTGGGTGAGCTGTACCTCGGCGGTGCCGGGCTGGCGCGCGACTACCTCGGCGACCCGGCGCTCACCGCGCAGCGGTTCGTACCCGACCCGCACGGAGGTCGGCTCTACCGCACCGGCGACCTGGGCCGGTGGCTGGCCGACGGCCGCATCGAGTTCGTCGGCCGCAGCGACTCGCAGGTGAAGGTGCGCGGATTCCGCATCGAGCTCGGCGAGATCGAGGAGGTGCTTCGCCGCCACCCGTCGGTACGCGACACCGCCGTCGTGGTCCGCGAGGACGCGGGCGAGAAGACGATCGTGGCGTACCTGACGCTGACCACCGGCGCGGAGGCCGGCGGGGACCCGGACGCGGCTCAGGGGGCGGACGTCACGGCGGACTTCGACGCCGACCCGGCGCCGTGGCGGGCGTTCGCCCGCACCTACCTCCCGGACTACATGGTGCCGTCGGCCTTCGTGGTGCTCGATCGCATGCCGCTCAGCGCCAACCGCAAGGTCGACCGCGCGGCGCTGCCCGCACCGCGGCGCGGCGGCACGGTCGTCGGGGCGGCTCCGCCGGACACCCCGCTGCGGAAGGCCCTGGCCGAGCGGTGGGCGGCGGTGCTCGGGTACGACAGTGTCGGCATCGACGACGACTTCTTCGACCTCGGCGGCGACTCCTTCAAGGCCATCAAGGCGCTGGCCGGCAACGACCCGGCGATCAGCGTCCTCGACCTGTTCCGCTACCCGACGATCCGGTCGTTGACCGAGCACCTGGCGGCGACCGGGGGCTCCGTCGGACGGCTGCTGCACGAGTTGACCCCCTCGCGACCGGCGACGCCGACGCGGCTGACGCTGCTCTGCGTACCGTTCGGCGGCGGCAGCGCGATCACCTTCCAGCCGCTGGCGGACGCCCTCCCGGCGGGCGTGGCGCTGTACGCCCTGGAGCGTCCCGGTCACGACCTGAACCGCCCGGACGAACCCCTGCTGGGGATGGATGAGCTGGTGGACCGCTGCGTCGCCGAGGTCGTCGACCAGATCAGCGGCCCGGTCGCCGTGTACGGGCACTGCGTGGGCGGCGCCGAGGCGGTGGAGCTGGGCCGCCGGCTGGAGGCGGCGTGCGTCGAGCTGACCGGCGTGGTCATCGGCGCGCACTTCCCCGCCCCGCGACTGCCCGGCCGGGTGTTCAGCTGGCTGCGGCGGTGGTTCCCGGTGGAGCGCTGGACGTCGAAACGGCGGACCCTGGAAGCGCTGCGCGCGATGGGCTTCTTCACCGAGGTCTTCGACGAGCGCGAGAAGGACTTCGTGATGCGCGTGGTCCTGGCCGACTCCGCCAAGGGCGAGGACTACTACACCGAGGTCTACGCCAACGGCCTGCCCCGGAAGCTGTCGGCCCCGATCGTCAACGTCATCGGCAGCGGTGACCGCGCCACGGAGCTGTACCAGGAGCGGTACCTGGAGTGGGAGTTCTTCTCCGACCGGGTGTCGCTGGAGGTCATCGAGGGCGCCGGCCACTACTTCGCCAAGCACCAGCCCGACGAGGTGGCGCGCATCGTCCTGGCGCACTGCGACCCGGCGACCGCGCCGGCGGCGGT
>NZ_JAEVHN010000558.1:0-4025 GCF_016803375.1 Micromonospora sp. 4G55 | reverse complement strand
GGGGCGGGGGTGGGAAGCGGCGGGATCCAGGCGCCGTTGTCCGTGGCCATCTCGTGCATCCTTCGCATCGGTGCGCCGGCGCGGCCGGCGCGGGAGGAACGGGCCCGGCCGCCGCCGGCCCGGCCGGGGGGTCGACCCGGCCGGGGACACGGCGGTGGTCAGTCGTCGTCGTCGGCGTCGCCGTAGAGCGACATCTCCGGGGCGATGACGAAGTCGGAGACGTCCTTGGTCTGCCGCTTGACCCGGCCGAGGGCCGCCTTGACGGCGACGTCGAGCCGGTCCCGCTTGGCGGCCTCGCGGGCCTCCCGGCGGTCGACGAACTCCGGCATCACCTCGCGGGCGAACAGCTCCAGCGACTCCATGATGTGCTCGTGCTTGTTCTTGCCGATCTGCACCGAGAAGATGATCTGGTCGACGCCGACCGCCTCGTACCGGCGGATGATGTCGGCGATCTGTGCCGGCGTGCCGATGCCCCGGCGCAGCTGCCCGACCTGGTCCATCATGGCCTGCGACTCGGCCGACTGGAGGTCCTTCTCGTCCGGCACGATCGCGTCCCGGGTGAAGCCCATGCTCTCCCGGGCGTCCTGGAAGCTCTGCCAGATGTCGGTCACGCCCGGCTGGTGCTCACCGGTGATGTAGTAGTGCATCAGGGCGTACGAGAAGAAGTAGGCGCCCTCCAGACCGCGGTCGAGGGCGACCTCCTCGTCCTCGTGGCACATGAACGGCAGCACCATGGCGACGTTGGCGTTGACCGCCTGGCCGATCGGGACGCAGTCGTCCGACTCCAGCGTCCGGTAGTAGGCCTCCACCCACTCCTCGGCCTCCTCCGGGTTGACGAAGGAGAAGGCGAGCGCGCCCATGCCCTCGCGGGCCGCCTCCTGGATGCTCTCCCGCCGGGTGCAGGCCCGCCACAGCGGCGGGTGCGGCTTCTGCTTCGGCTTGGGGACGACGTTGCGGACGGGCACGTCGACCCACTTGCCCTGGTGGCCGGTGAACGGGGTCTCGGTCATCATCCGGATGACCACCTCGAGCGCCTCGTGCCACTGCTCCTGCTTGTCCGCCAGCTCGATGCCGAAGGCACCCACCTCGAGCTGGGAGCTGCCCTGGCCGGAGCCGAAGTCCACCCGGCCGCCGGAGATCAGGTCCAGCATGGCGAGGCGCTCGGCGATCCGCACCGGGTGGTTCACCGCCGGCGGCATGTGGATGATGCCGTGCGCGAGCCGGATGTTCTTCGTCCGGGCCGCGGCGGCGGCGAGGAAGACCTCCGGCGCCGACGAGTGCGAGTACTCCTCGAAGAAGTGGTGTTCGGTGCCCCAGGCGTAGTCGAAGCCGAGCCGGTCGGCCAGCTCGATCTGCGCCAGCGCCTCCTGGAACAGGCGTTCCTCGCTGTCCTCGGCCCACGGCCGGGGAAGTTGGTGGTGATAGGTCAAGCCGAAGCGCATGCGTTCCTCCGCGTGACGAGAAGCTGCCCGGTGGCCATGACGCTAGGGCCGCGGCCGCCGGATCCGGCCTGGCGAAGGCCGTAATCAGGGGGCCGGCGGGGGCCGTTCAGGGGTCGGCCGACGCGGCCTAGGGGGTGCCCGGGACGGCGGGCGCGGGACGGCGGAACCCGGCGAGGAAGAACAGCAGCGGGTCGGCGTCGCCGTCGACCACCTCCAGGTCGCGTACCCGGCCGACGGCGATGACGTGGTCCCCGCCCGGGTACTCCGCCTCCACGGTGCACTCCACCCAGGCCAGCGAGCCGGGCAGCCGGGGTGACCCGGTCACTGGGCCGGGCGTCCAGTCCACCCCGCTGAACTTGTCGGTGGCCCGGCTGGCGAAGGTCCGGCACAGCCCCTCCTGCTCGGCGGTCAGGATGTTCACCCCGAACGCGCCCCGGGCCCGGATCAGCGGCCAGGAGCGGGAGGTGCGGGACACCGAGAAGGAGACCAGCGGCGGGTCGAGGGAGAGCGAGACGAACGACTGGCAGGTGAAGCCGACCGGTCGTACCCCGTCGCCGGCGGCGGTGATGATGGTGACCCCGGTGCAGAAGAGTCCGAGGACGTGCCGGAAGGCGCCGGGGTCGACCCGGCCCGCCGTGGTGCCCGTACGCGATGTCATCGCTCTCCCGCCCGTCAGCCCGGCGCCGGCGCGGGGGCGTCCCCGCCCTCCGGCCGGCGCTCTTCGAGGATCACGTGTGCGTTGGTGCCGCTGATGCCGAAGGAGGACACGGCGGCCCGGCGCGGCCGGCCGGTCTCCGGCCAGGGCCGGGCCTCGGTCAGCAGCTCCACCCGCCCGGCCGACCAGTCGACCTGCGGGGTGGGCGCGTCGACGTGCAGCGTGGCGGGGAGCAGCCCGTGCCGCATGGCGAGCACCATCTTGATCACCCCGGCGACCCCGGCGGCGGCCTGGGTGTGCCCGAGGTTGGACTTGACCGACCCCAGCCAGAGCGGCTGCCCCGCCCGGTCCCGCCCGTACGTGGCCAGCAGCGCCTGGGCCTCGATCGGGTCGCCGAGGCGGGTGCCGGTGCCGTGCGCCTCCACCGCGTCCACGTCGGCCGGTCGCAGCCCGGCGCTGCCGAGGGCCTGTCGGATGACCCGCTGCTGGGCCGGCCCGTTGGGCACGGTGATGCCGCTGGACGCGCCGTCGGAGTTCACCGCCGCGCCCCGGATCACGGCCAGGATCCGCCGGCCGTTGCGGCGGGCGTCGGAGAGCCGTTCCAGGACCAGCAGGCCGCTGCCCTCCCCCCAGCCGGTGCCGTCGGCGGCGGCGGCGAACGACTTGCACCGGCCGTCCGGGGCGAGCCCGCGCTGGGAGCTGAAGTAGACGAAGGTCTCCGGGGTGGACATCACGGTGATGCCGCCGGCCAGCGCGAGGGTGCACTCCCCGGAGCGCAGCGCGTGTCCGGCCAGGTTCAGCGCGACCAGCGAGGACGAGCAGGCGGTGTCCAGCGAGACGGACGGCCCCTGCAGGCCCAGCGTGTAGGAGATCCGGCCGCTGGTGATGCTGCCGCCGCCGTCCGCGCCGTCGTAGTCGTGGTACATCACCCCGCAGTACACGCCGGTGCGGCTCTCCTTGAGCGAGAGCGGGTCGATGCGCGCGTGCTCCAGGGCCTCCCAGGCGGTCTCCAGGATCACCCGCTGCTGGGGGTCGATGTCGCGGGCCTCCCGAGGGGAGATGCCGAACAGGTCGGCGTCGAAGTCGGCGGCGTCGTGCAGGAAGGCGCCCTCCCGGGTGACGGTCCGGCCGGGGCGGCCGGGCTCCGGGTCGTACAGGGCGTCGGTGTCCCAGCCGCGGTCGGTGGGGAACGGGGTGACCGCGTCCCGGCCCTGGGCCAGCAGCTCCCAGTAGCTCCCCGGGGAGTCCACGCCGCCGGGCAGCCGGCAGGCCATCCCGACGATGGCGATCGGTTCGTCGGCGGCCTGGACCAGCCGGGCGTTCTCCTGCCGGAGCCGGTCGTTCTCCAGCAGCGAGGTGCGCAGCGCCGCGACGATCTGGTCGGTGTCCACGCCGCTCACCGGTGCGCTCCGTTCGGGTCGGCGCCGCCGAGGGCCGCGCGGACCAGGTCGTCCACCGCCATGTTCCGAATCTCCTCACTGCGGTCGGCGGCGGCGGGCGCCGCGGCGGGCGGGGGTTCGACGCTCGGCGCGGTGAGCCGCAGCAGGGCGTCGAGCAGGCCCGCCTCGCGCAGCGCGTCCAGTCCGATGGTGGCCAGCCGGCGACGTACGTCGTCCTCGTCCGGGGCGTCGGTGCCCGTCGGCCCGGCGGACGCGTCGGCGGACGGCCCGACCGGCACCTCCTCGGCCAGTTCCTCGCGCAGCAGCCGGGCCACCTCGGCCGGGGTCGGGTGGTCGAACATCAGCGTGGCGGCGAGCCGCAGCCCGGTCGCCGCGCTGAGCCGGTTGCGCAGCTCGATCGCGGCCAGCGAGTCCAGACCCAGCTCGGTGAAGCCCCGGTGGACGTCGATCTCGCCCGGTTCGGCGTGCCGGACGGCGGCGACGTGGCCGCGGACCAGGTCCAGCAGCATCCGCTGCCGGCCCTCCTCG
>NZ_JAEVHN010000557.1:0-4030 GCF_016803375.1 Micromonospora sp. 4G55 | reverse complement strand
ACCGCGGCGGCCACGAAGCCATCGAGCATTCCCACGCCGGCCTGCGTCGACGAACCTACGGGCGGTGCGCCCGACGGCCGCTCGGACACCGCGCGACCCCCGCCTGACCGGACCGGCCGTCACCCTGGGCGGTCTCGCGGTCATCGCGATCGGGGTACGCCTGGCGCTGCGCCACAGCCGGCTCGCCGAGCGGGCGTTACCGGAGGCGGCGGCGACCTCAGCGCGTGCGGCTCGGCCCCTGCACGTATAGCAGCTCCAGGATCGCCCGGGTCGCCTCGAACCAGCGGTCCAGCCAGCCGGGCGGCGGCACGCTCCCCTTCGGCGGCAGCTCCATCAGCAGACCGCGCAGCAGCGGGTGGTCGACCAGCGACTCGCTCGGCTCCAGCGGCCACCCGGCCGGCGGGAACGAGGGCTCGGTCAGCGGGTTCGGGTCGAGCGAGGGCAGCGTCAGCGACGGCCGGCCTGCTCCGGCGCGGCCGATCCGGCGTCCCGCCCGCCAACCTCGGTGTCGGTGGACACGACCTCGGTGAGCACGGTGTCCCGGCGCGCGCCGCGGTACTTGCCGCCGAAGCGCTCCGACTTGCCCGGGCCGTTGGTGAGGTTGTCTGAACCGATCGTCGTCATCCGTCTCGCCTGCCTCGCTCGGTTTCCGATCCGTGCGGCGGGTTGTCGACCAGCGCCGTATCGAGGGGTTCAACGAGACGGAACGCAAGTGGCGACGGGCCGGCCGGGGAGATCCCCCGACCGACCCGTCGTCAACGCCACGTTGCGTCGATCAGTGCTGGACGAACCCGCCGCTCCGTGTCCGGGTGACGAAGGCGTGCCAGTCTCCCGGAGCGAAGACCAGGGCCGGGCCCGTCTTGTCCTTCGAATCCCGAACGCCGACCGCCCCGGTCACGTACGCCACCTCGACGCAGTTGTCGCAGTTCGGCCCGCTTTTCGAACTCTTGAACCACGTCGCGTGCCTCAGGTCCACGGGGAATTCCTTGGTCGCCATTTCCACAGCGGCTCCTCTACCAGTTTCGCGATGTGAGCTATGGATTCCTCCGGGCGAATGGCCGCTGCTCGAATGTGATCGAAGATGAAGCTGTACTTCTGCAGTTCGTCGCTCTTCTCCAGGAAGAGCCCACCCGTGGCGTTCTCCGCGTACACGACATCGGGATCACTCGGTTCGGGGAAGCTGAGAATGGTGAAGGTGCCGTCCATGCCGGCGTGCGCGCCCACCTCGAAGGGTAGGACCTGAAGCGTCACGTTCGGCAGTTCCGCCACTTCCACCAGCCGCTTGAGCTGGCCACGCATCACAGCGTCGCCGCCCACCGGCCGGCTCAGCACCGCCTCATCGAGCACCACCCACAAATCGACCGGATCGTCCTGGGTCAACAACGACTGACGGCCCAGACGGACACGCACCCGTTGCTGCACCTGGTCGACGGTGAAGTCCGGGCGGGCGCCCGGATCATTGCCCCGGCGTACTCCTCGGTCTCCAGCAGGCCCGGGACCACCTGCTGTTCGTACGCCCGGATCGAGCTGGCGGCCGCCTCCAGGCCGACGTACGCCCCGACCAGCACGGTGCTGTAGGGGTGCCACCAACCCTTCTGCCGGGCCTCCCGAGCGATCTGCACGAGCTCGTCGCTCTCGACGCCCACCACGCCGTAGATCCGCAGCATGTCGCGGACGTCCCGCGGGGTCGCGGAGGTGTGGCCGGTCTCGATCCGGGAGATCTTCGAGGCGGAGCACTCGAGCTGCTCGGCGACCGTCTCGATGGTGATCCCCGCCGCCTCGCGCTGGCGGCGCAGTTCGGCGCCCAGCCGGCGACGCCGGATGGTGGGGCTGCGCCGCTCGGTCACCGCGGCACCCCGCGGCTCACCGGGTGTTCCCCGTTCCTCGCGCTCACCCGGTTACCTCCCGGTGGCTGGCGCCTGCGTCGACCACCCGCCGAGGCGCGACCGACGAACGGCGGGCGATCGTTCGCGGCAGGGGGTGGTGCCGGTCGTCGACCGGCCGCGTCGGGCGAAACCGGCGTCCAGTGTGCCGGTCCGGGGTCGGCGTCATCAAGCGCCTTGTTCACGTGTCGCCCTCACGTATCGGCAAAAGTCGACGTGCAACTTGCATGTCGCACGTCGCTGATGCACTCTGTCCGTATGGCTCGGGTTACTCACCGTCTCCCCCGGCTTCCCCGGTCCGGCGACGACACCGGCGGCGGGACGACGGCCGGGCGACCCGATCCAGGTGCGACGACGAGACCTGCCCCGGGGTGATGACCCCGCCGCTGCACGCCCGACGGCTGCGGCGGCGGGAGCGGTAACCGGGAGCAGCACGGTGATGGTCGGGTGGCGGTCCGCCACCAGCGGGTACGGCCCGACCACCGCCACCGATCCACCGGCCGGCGGCACGATCCCGTCACCGGGCCCAGAAACCTTCCCCCATAACCTCCGGTCCGGCACCGCCGGCCATACCCTCCCCAGGAGCCCATGTGCTTCCCCGCTCCGGTGACGTACTGCACGTGACTCGCGCGGCGAGTGTCCAGTTCATCCGACCCATCACGTTCCGGGTCATCCGGGTGCTCGACTGGCCCACCTACGACGGTTGGCTCTGGCTCGACGGTTACGAGTTGAACGCGGCGGGGGACGCGATCAACCGACGGTCGATCTTCGTACAGGAGGCCGGTCTCCGGCAGCTCCAGGCGGCGCCCGTGCCGCGCCAGCACACCGTACGGACCCGACGGACGATCAACCGCGCCCCGGTGGCGGTGGGCTGACCTCCGCCATTACCCGGCCGGGGGGCGTGCCGTCGCCATAGACTCGGTACGCCCACCCCGGCGATAGTCACCACCCCGCGCGTCCCGGACCCTGAACCTGGGATGGCCATGGTCAATATGCCCGCCGCGCGGCGGCACCACAGGTCCCGTATCGGTTATGCCTTCGGGCTGCTGGCACTGGTCGGCGCCGTCACCACCCTCGTGGTGGTGGTGCGCTATCCGGCCGAATCGGCGACCCGGCTGGCCGAGCCGGTTCCCGCTCCCGAGATCACCGTGGTCGAGCAGAACTCACCACCTCCCGGCGTGGTCGGGTACCCCGGCTACGAGGACGACTCCGACTACCCGGCCGACCTCGCCGCACCCGACGACCACCGGTACGGCGATACCGCACCAGGCCCCGAGGCGAACGCCTCGGGGGATCCCCACAGCGGTGCCGGATCGCGGCCCGGCGACGGCGAGGCCGCCCTGGCCGGTTCGTCCACGGTGGACGCCCGGCAGGCCCTCAGCCAGTCGCTCTTCTACTCCGGCCTGCTCGGCCTGACCATCTCCCTGGCCGGGCTGGGACTGGTCGGCACGCGACGCCGGATGTGGTGAGACAGCCTCCTAGCCGGTGGGGGTGACCTCGGACGTCGGCTCGACCGTCCGGGTCGGGGAGGCCGTCGGCGACGGCGCGGCGGCCACCACCAACGTCACCCGGTCACCGGCGTCGACCAGCTCACCCGCCTCCGGGTCGGTCTCGATCACGGTGCCCGGCGGCTGCTCCGACGACTCCCGCGTCCGCACCCGGTACGACAGGTCGAGCCGGTCCAGGATCCGCTCGGCCGACGCCCGCGGCAGCCCCACCAGGGGCGGCACCGGGATCTGGGCGGCTGCCCGTGGTGGCCGGCGTGCTGGGCGCCTCGGTGGTCGGGGCGGCGGTGGTCGCGGCCGTGGTCACCGGCGCGCTGGTCGGCGCCGGCGGGGCGGGTTCCTCGTCCCGCTCGTCGGCCGCCCGCAGCACCAGCCAGATTCCCGTGCCGAGGGCGGCGAGCAGCAGCAGCGCCAGGATGCCCAGCAGGATCGGCATCCACCAGCGACGTCCACGCTGTTCCTCGCCGTACCACTCGACCGGCTCCCGGTAGTCGGCCGGACGCGGCGGTGGCACCCCGGCCCGCCCGGACCAGACGGGCGGCGCGGCCGGCACGGTCTGCTCCCCGGCACCGGTCGGGGGTAGCGGCCGGGTCCGGTCCAGCGGCTCGTGTCGGGCGGTCGCGTCCAACGGCTCGTGGCCGG
>NZ_JAEVHN010000556.1:0-4047 GCF_016803375.1 Micromonospora sp. 4G55 | reverse complement strand
GGGGCGACCACGAGCTGCTGCGCCGCGCCCGGCGGGTGGCCGGTGCGGGCTCGCCGACCAACTGGACGGCGTGGAGCACGTCGCACCATCTGGCGCACGTGCTGGCCACACTGACCCGGCCGGCCCGGGATCAGCGCCCCGGCCCGTGGCGCGGCGCGGCGGAGGAACGTGGCCGTTCCAGCCGGCCGCACCGGGGCGGCGAGGCGCGCCGGGCCGGCTGAGTCACTCCTTCTCGGTGAAGCCGAACTGCACGACGCCCTCGTCGTCGACGACGGCGTCGACCGAGGTGTCTTCGAGCAGCTCGGCCGCGTCCGGGTCGAGGAAGATGCGGGCGCCCTGGTTGTCGACCACCTTGTCGCCCTGCGCCGGCTCCGGCACCAGCTCGATGGTGAGCGAGCCGGCGTCGGTGTCCGCGGCGATGCGCAGCCCGCCATCCTGGGCGACGTCCTGCTGGAGGGCGAGGTCGCGGATGACCATCACGGCGTTGTCGGTCATGGTGAGCATGGCGGAACTCCTCATGGGTTCTCGGAAGCGGGACGTCGCGCGGAATTGCGAAGCGCGCACCTGATGGCGAACCGGTCGTCGCCCGGCGAATCGGGGCGCATCGCGCGACCCCCTCACCCCCACCGTGCCCCCTGGACGGGCGTCCGTCAAATAGAGCGCGCTCTGTGGGAGCGTCCCCGCGCTGCGGCGTTTCCGCTCCTCAGCGCCGCTGTCGCCGTACGCTGGGACCGAGGTGGCCGGGGCCGGTCAGCCGCCGCCCCGCCGCACCCGGACCGAGATCCGGAAAAAACTTTCGGCGGGGAGTCTTGCCTGGCGGAAATCTCCATGACAGCGTCGACCCATGCATCGTCGTCTCTTTACCCGGAGTCTGGCGCTGGCGACGCTCGCCGCCACCGTGGCCGCTGCCGGCGCCCTCCCCGCCACCGCCGAGTCGCCGACCCCGGCGGCCACCCGGCTGCACGCCACCATCGACGCGATCCTCGCCGACGCCCGGCTCACCGGGGCGCAGGCGGGCGTGGTCGTGGTGGACACCGCCACCGGGCAGACCCTGTACGACCGCAACGGTGACCGCCGGCTGATCCCCGCCTCCAACACCAAGTTGCTCACCTCGACCGCGGCGCTGGAACTGCTCGGCCCGGGGCACCGGTTCACCACCGACGTGCACAGCACGGGGCAGCGCCGGGCCGGACTGGTTTCCGGCGACCTCTACCTGCGCGGCGGCGGCGACCCGACGATGCTCGCCGCCGACTACGACGCGCTCGCCGCCGAGGTGGCCGCGGACGGCGTACGGGTGGTGACCGGCAACCTGGTCGCCGACGACACCCGCTACGACCGCACCCGGCTCGGTCCGGACTGGACGTGGGACGACGAGTCGTACTACTACGCGGCGCAGGTCTCGGCGCTGACCGTCGCCCCGGACACCGATTACGACGCCGGCAACGTGATCGTGCACGCCGCCCCGGCCGCGAGCGCGGGCGCCCCGCCGACGGTCACCATGACGCCGCCTAACGGCTACGTGCGGATCGACAACCGGGCCGAGACGGTCGCCGAGGGCGAGACCACGATCAGCTTCGAACGGGAGCACGGCACCAACACCGTGGTGGTCACCGGCCAGATCGCCGTCGGCGACGCGCCGGCCAGCGACTGGATGACCGTCTGGGAGCCGACCGGGTACGCCGCCGACGTCTTCCGGGCCGCGCTGCGCCGCCACGGCGTGCGGGTGCTCGGGCGTACCGTGCTCGGCCGGGCCACCCCGGACGACGCGGCACCGGTGGCCCGGCACGACTCGATGACCCTGGCCGAGCTGATGGTGCCGTTCCTGAAGCTGTCCAACAACGGGCACGCCGAGGTGCTCACCAAGGAGATCGGGCGGGTCATCTCCGGCTCGGGCACCTGGTCGGCGGGGCTGACCGCGATCAGCGAGTACGTCGCCGACACCGGCATGGACACCGGCACCCTGCGCCAGCGCGACGGCTCCGGGCTGTCCCGGCGCAACCTCATCCCGCCGGCCGAGTTCGTCGCCCTGCTCGCCGCGGTCCGCGCCGAGCCCTGGTTCGCCGACTGGTACGCCGCCCTGCCGATCGCCGGCAACGCCGACCGTTTCGTCGGCGGGACGCTGCGCAGCCGGATGCGCAACACGCCGGCGGCGAACAACGTGCACGCCAAGACCGGCAGCCTGACCGGGGTCTCCGGCCTCTCCGGCTACGTCACCGACGCCGACGGCCGGGTGCTGGCCTTCTCCGTGGTGCTCAACAACTACCTGGCCTCGTCGGTGAAGGGGCTGGAGGACCAGATCGCCATCGCGCTGGCGTCGTACACCGAGAAGAGCGTGAGCACCGCGCGGGTGGCGCCGCCGGTGGCGCCCGACGCGCCGCGCGCGCCCGAGGGGCTGGAGTGCTCCTGGGTGAAGCCGATCGCCTGCTGAGAGCGGGTGCGGGGCCCCGCCGGGAACGGGGCCCCGCACCACCCGCGTCAGCCGGCTGCGGCGGCCTCGCGCAGTCGGGCGGCGGTGCGGCGCGGGTCGTAGTCCGACCCGACCCCCTGGACGATCAGCGTCGAGCCCTCGATGTGCCGGGTGCGCAGCGGCAGGATCTCCTGGTACGCCGGCGACCGGTACCAGGCCCGGGCCCGCTCGACGTCCGGGAACTCGACGATCACCACCGTCCCGGGCCAGTCCCCCTCGAGCACCTCCACCTCGGCGCCGTGCACCCGGAACCGGCCCTGGTACGGGTCGAGAGTGGACTGGATCTTCTCGATGTACTCGAGGACGTCCTCGTTGATCTGCGGCGTGCGCAGGTGGGCCAGCGCGAAGGCGGGCATCGTCCCTCCCCGTGGGATCGGCCCGTGTCGCCGGGCCACTGGGGACGATTCTGCGCCGGTCACCCTGACCCGTCGATTACCTCGCGGGTAAGAGGCTGTTGGGTTCCGCGACAACCCCTTCAGGGGTCAGACCCGCTCCAGCACCACCACCGGGATCTCCCGGTCGGTCCTGGTCTGGTAGTCGTCGTACGCCGGCCAGATGCCGGTCATCGTCCGCCACATCCGGGGCTTTTCCTCGGGCCCGGCGGCCCGCGCCCGCGCCGTGAACGTCTCCGCGCCCACCTGCACCTCGGCCTCGGGATCGGCGAGCAGGTTCAGGTACCAGGCCGGATGCTGCGGCGCGCCGCCCTGCGAGGCCACGACCAGGTAGTCGTCGCCGTCGCGGCCGTAGATCAGCGCGGTCCGGCGCAGCTTGCCGCTGCGGCGGCCACGGGTGGTCAGCAGCAGGGTGAAGACGCCCGGCCGCCACTCGTGCCCCTGCTCGCCGCCGGTCTCGACGTACCGTCGGATGTGGTCGGCCACCCAGCCCTCGGGGCTGTCCAGCACCTGCTCGCTCGCCGTCACGGCCCGCCTCCCGCGCCTCGTCGCCGTCGTCGCGCCCACGCTACTCCGGCCCGCCGCGCAGAGCCGGCGAACCGGGTCAGCGCAGGGCGACCGCGCGCAGGGCGACGTTGCCGCAGTCGTTGAAGGTCTCCTCGGTGTTCCAGGAGATCAGCAGCTTCTGCCCCGCGGCGACCCGGAACCGGACGACGAACTGGGCGCTGTGGTTGGTGTGCGGGTCCTCCAGGCGCAGGGTGCTGGTCGGGCCGCCGGTGGAGAGCCGCACGTCGAGCCGGCCGCGGGCCATCCAGAGCCCGGCGAAGAGGTGCACGGTGCGCAGCTCGCCGCTGCCGAGCACGGCGAGGCGGAAGCCGTTGCCGACGTCGCAGGTGTGGATGCCGGTCGAGGTGCCACCCTCGCCCTGCACCGGGGCGCCGTCGCGCCAGCCGAACAGCTCCGGGTCGGTGTCGTAGCTGCTCCGCGCGCCCGGCCCGCCCTCGTCGCGGATCTCGCCCGAGCCCCCGCGCTTGCGGACCACGGAGTCCGGGCCGCGCAGTCCCCAGTGCACCCAGTCCCGGGTGCCGAGGTGGGTCAGGTCCACCATGGCCGGCACGTCGGCCCGGGACACGCTGAGCAGCGGCGTCGTCGGCTGCGGCGCCGGCGTCGGGGTCAGCGAGGGCGACG
>NZ_JAEVHN010000555.1:0-4101 GCF_016803375.1 Micromonospora sp. 4G55 | reverse complement strand
GGCGGCCGCCGCCGCGCCGGCCACCCGGCTCGCGGCGGTGCCGGAACAGCCCGCCGCGCACGTCGGGCTCGCCCCGGCCGACGGGCAGGACCTGGTCATCCCGCTCACCGGCATCCGCAAGGTGATCGCCGACAAGCTCTCCCGCAGCCGGCGGGAGATCCCCGAGGTGACCATCTGGGTGGACGTGGACGCCACCGGACTGCTGGAGACCCGGGCGGCGATCAACGCCGCCACCCCGGACGCCCCGGTGAGCATCCTGGCCCTGCTGGCCCGGATCTGCCTCAGCGGGCTACGGCGGTTCCCGCAGCTCAACGCGCACGTCGACACCGAGGGGCAGCGGATCGTCCAGTCGGCCGGGGTGCACCTGGGCATCGCCGCGCAGACCGACCGGGGCCTGGTCGTCCCGGTGCTGCGCGACGCCCAGCGGCTCACCACCCGGGAACTGGCCGCCGCGCTGGCGGAGACCACCGCCGCGGCCCGGGCCGGCACGCTGCCGCCGGCCCGGCTGACCGGCGGCACCTTCACCCTCAACAACTACGGGGTGTTCGGCGTGGACGGCTCGACGCCGATCATCAACCACCCGGAGGCGGCCCTGCTCGGGGTGGGCCGGATCGTGGACAAGCCCTGGGTGGTCGACGGGCAGCTCGCGGTACGCAAGGTGACCCAGCTCAGCCTCACCTTCGACCACCGGGTCTGTGACGGTGGCGTGGCGGGCGGCTTCCTGCGGCACGTCGCCGACTGCGTCGAGCAGCCGGCGCTGCTGGTCGCGAACGTCTGAGCGGTACGGGGCGGAGCCGGCCGGGCTGGCCGGCTCCGCCGCCGGACGGCGTGGTGTCCGGTTCGTCCGTCCGGTGGTGCCGGGCGGCGGGGAGCGTGGGCACGGCGTTTTCCGGTCGGTGGGCCGGGAAATCGGCGCCCGGGGGAAACGACCGGACCGCCGAGGGGAGCACCCGTGCCGTACCAGGGTCTGACCGCCACCGTGCGGGACCGTCGCCCGGCCGTCGCCGGTGCGCCGTTGTGGTGCGACGCGCACGAGTACGGGCTGACCGGCGACGGGGTGACCAACGACCAGCCGGCGCTCGCCGCCCTGGTGGACCGGCTCGGCGACGGGTACGCCGCCGACGGGCGGGCCCGGGTGATCTACTGCCCGCCGGGGATCTACTCGATCCGCGACGCCGGCACGGTGTGGCGCAGCGGGGTCTCGCTGATCGGGGCCGGTTCGGCGGCGACCCGGTTCCTGCTCAGCAACGAGGGCAACCGGTCCGACCCGACGCCGCTGGCCTTCTGGACCACGCTGCAGCACGGCGCGGACCGGGACCGGCACATCGCCGACTGCACCTTCGCCGACTTCGAGATCGACGGCTCCGGCGTGGCCATGGCCGAGTACAACTACCTGGCGAAGGGGCTGGGCCTGCAGTACGTGGTGCGCGGGGTGTTCCGCAACCTCTACATCCACCACACCGCGGCGAGCGGGCTCGGCTGCGACTTCCTGCAGGACAGCGTCATCGACGGCGTGGTGGTGGTCGGCTGCGGCCGGCTGGACAACGGCGAGGAGATCGGTGGGGCCGGCATCGGCGTCGGCATCGGCGGCTGGGGCAAGGTCGAGCGGCTCACCATCGCCAACTGCACCGCGTTGGGCAACGGCACCAACGGCATCTTCCTGGAGCTGCAGAAGGACTACTGGTCGCCGCCGTACGGCTACCGGATCATCGGCTGCCACAGCCAGAACAACCGGTTCGGCATCTCCGACTGGGGTGCCGACGGGCTGATCGTCACCGGCTGCACGCTGACCGACAACCTGGAGGCCGGCTTCGACGTCTCGGCCAACGGCACCTCCGGGGTGGCCGGTCGGGGCGGGCTGCTGACCGACTGCATGATCGACGGCAACATCCAGGACGGGATCAGCATGGGCAACACCCCCGGCCCGTACACGGTGCGGGGCAACCGGATCAGCGGCAACGGCGCGTACGGCTACCACGAGCACAACCTCGGCGAGGGCTACCGGGGCGCGGCGACGGAGGTGGTGGTCGAGAGCAACGAGTTCTGGGGCAACGGCCTGGACGCGATCCGCATCGACCGCCCGATGACCGACGCGACGCTGCTCAACAACCGGATCCGCAACAACGGGCGGCAGTGCGGTGCAGCCTGCGCCGGCGGCGGCGAGACGGTCCGGTACAGCGACAAGACGCTGGTCGACCGCTCGGCGAACTGGGCGGCGGACGCCCACCGGGGCAAGGTGCTGCGGGTCGGCGAGCGGGTGGCGGTGGTCGCCGCCAACACCTCCACCGAACTCACCCTCGCCCCGGTGCGCCCCGACTCCTCCACCGCCTGGAGCGGTGACACGCCGCTGCCCGGGACGCCGTACGAGCTGCCCGCCGCGCCGGACACCCGGGCCGGGATCACCATCAACGGGCCGGTCGACTCGGCGACGATCCGGGGCAACCGCGTCTGGGACAGCCACGACCCGCGCACCCAGTCCCACGGGCTGTGGATCACCGAGCGGGGCAGCTGTATGGCCTGCCGGGTCGAGGACAACGACCTCGGCGGCAACGCCGGGAGCGCCACCCGGCTGGACACCCCGCCGGTCGGCGGCCGGTGGGACCGCAACCACGGCGACGAGGACTGGGACTGAACGACCCGAGTCGGTACGCCGGGGACACGGACCACCCAGGCTTCCTTTTCCGGGACGGCCGGGCCGCGAATTCGCGGCCGAGCACACCGGCGACCAAAAGCCCAGCCGTTTCCGAGCATTTCCCGCGAAAGTGCGCCACGGCCCGAGAAGCGCCGTACAGAATGTGGCCAAGGGTAAATGGAAACGGGGGGCTGAATATGGATGTGAGGCGGCGACTGAGGCTATTGGCGGTGACCATCGCAGCCACACCGTTGATCCTCGGCGGGTGCACGGCGGACCGGAAGGACGCCACCGGCTCGGCGCCGGGCAGGGCCCCGGACCCCGCGGTCGCGCTGACCCCCGCCGACCGGGCGAAGGACGTCCCGGTCAGCGCGGAGGTCGGGACGAGCGTGAGCCACGGGAAGGTCACCGGCGTCAAGCTCACCGACGACAAGGGGAAGCAGGTCGCGGGGGAGCCGCGCGAGGACGGGTCGAGCTGGGTGCCGAGCACCCCGCTGGAGAACGGCCGGACCTACACCGCGGAGGTGACCGCCACCGGGAAGAAGGGGCGGACCACCGTTGGGCGGACGACCTTCACCACATCGCCCAAATCAACCAGACAGGCGATTCAGAGCACGTTGTATTTCGCCGGAAATCAGACGTTCGGCACCGCGATGCCGGTGACCGTCGCATTCGATCCGCCAATTCCCAAAGAGGCCCAGGCGGCCGTGCAGCGGCGATTGTTCGTGAAGACCGACCCGCCGCAGCCGGGTACCTGGTCCTGGATGGCGGACGGCAAGCAGGTCGAATACCGGGCGCCGGATTTCTGGAAGCCCGGCACGAAGATCAGCGTGCGCTCGGGACTGGCGGGACTCCCGATCGGCAAGGAGTTCATCGGTGACGAGGACCGCCGGTCCACCTCGAAGATCGGCCGGCAGTTGGCCCTCGAGATCGACAACGCCACCAAGCAGATGTCGGTCCTCCAGGACGGCAAGCTGCTCCGCAAGATCCCGGTGAGTCTCGGCAAGTCGAGCACCCCGACCTCGAGCGGCAAGATGGTGATCATGGAGAAGCACGAGATGACCACGTTCGACACCCGGGGTTCGGCCGACCCTTATGTGGTCGACGTCGAGGACGCGCAGCGGCTCACCTGGGGCGGCGAGTTCATCCACGCCGCGCCGTGGTCGGAGTGGGATCAGGGCAACATCAACGTCTCGCACGGCTGCACCAACGTGTCGGTGGCGGCGGCGGACTGGCTGATGAGCACGACCAAGGTGGGTGACCTGGTGACCGTCAAGGGCACCGAGGTGCAGTTGGACCAGGGCAACGGCTTCACCGCCTGGAACGTCAGCTGGGACGAGTTCGCCAAGGGCAGCGCGCTGCCCGTGCCGCCCGGCCTGAAGCCGGCGCCTGTCACGCACCCGGCGCACCCGGGGGCGGTGGCCGGCGGATCGTGGCCCGCACCCGGGCCGTCCGCCAGCGGCGGCCTG
>NZ_JAEVHN010000554.1:0-4101 GCF_016803375.1 Micromonospora sp. 4G55 | reverse complement strand
CCCCGCTCGCCGCGCTGCTGCTGGACCAGTCAGTGGTGGCCGGCACCGGGCTGATCTTCGTCACCGAGGCGCTGTTCCGGGCGGGGCTGCCGCCGACGCTGCCCGGCCGGGAGCTGACCCCGGCGACTGGGACGCGCTCTGGGCCGACCTGGTCGAGCTGATGACGCTGGCCGTCGACCGCGGCCGGATCGACACCGTCCGCGACGCCCACCTGCCGGAGGCGATGGGCGCCCGGCCCGCGTCGACCGGCACGGCGGCGAGGTGTACGTCTACCGCCGCCCCGGCGACCCCTGCCACGTCTGCGCGACGCCGGTGCGTCGGGGCGTGCTGGCCGGCCGCAACCTCTACTGGTGCGCCACCTGCCAGGCCGGCTGACCCCGGCTCAGTCGCCGTCGACGAGCCAGCGGACCGACTCGACCTGATTGGGGAAGACGACCTCCCCGTCGGTGCTCCAGGCCAGCGTCTGCGCGATCGCCCAGCCCCGGACCCGGTCCCGGTCCAGCTCCAGCGCGCCGGTGAGCCGGTCGAGCCGCCGTCGCAGCGCCGCCGGCGAGTGACCCAGCTCGGGGCCGCGCACGATCGGCACCGCCCCGAACTCCCGCTCGCCGACCAGCGGCTTCGGGTCGATCACCAGCCACGGCTCACGGGTCGCGCGCAGCACGTTGCCGGCGTGCAGGTCCTGGTTGACCAGCACCTGTTCGCCCTGGTCGTCGACGAGGTCGGCGAGCCGGCCGAGCGCGGCGTCGAGCAGCCGCCGCTCGTACGGCCGGCCGGCCCGCTCCCAGTTCACCGGCAGCCGCGCGCGCCAGCCGGCGGCCTCCTCGGCGAGCGTGGTGAACGGCCCGTCGGTCGGTTGCGACAGTCGGGGCAGCAGCCCGGCGACGACGTCCAGCGCCTCGTCGGGCGGCAGCTCGTGCACCGGCGAGCCGGGCAGGCACCGCTCGACCAGCAGCGCCCGCCGCCGCGGGTCGTGCGCGAGCAGGCGTACCGCGCCGTCGCCGGCCCAGTGCACGAGCGCGTCGGCCTCGCGGCGGCTGTCCTCGTCCGGGTACTGGAGCTTGAGCACCGCCGGGGTGCCGTCGGGCAGCGTGGCGGGCATCGCCAGGGAGGCGAACGCGTACGGGAACGGCGGTCCGAGCCGCAGCGACCAGCGCTCGGCGCACTCGTCCCGCCACCGGGGCAGCGTCGCCAGCCAGGCCCGCCCGACCGGGGTGCGGCGTACCCAGGACAACCGCTCCGGAATCTCCACCCGGCCATCCTCGACGGACCCGCGTCGTCCCGCACAACCCGTTCCGGCTTGCTGCCCTCGGTAGGCGCGCTCGCCGGGACGCGCCGCCGCTCCCTGCTCAGAGCTGATCGCTGATCGTCAGCGCCGCTGTCGGGTGGGGGCCGCGGCGAGTCCCGTGCAGGCGTGCAGGCTCGCGTACTTCCGCGAAATTCGAGCCGCGTCCTCCCCGCCTGCGAGCTCGGGTTGGCCGGTGCGCCGCGAGATCGTCGCCGGCACCAGTTCCGTCCTCACGATCGCCGAACCGTGGAGGGTCACGCGCAGCACGCCCGTGTCGTTGCTGTACGCGTCGTCCCGCCACCACAGGAAGTTGCCGAGCCCGTACTGGACGAAGGTCTTGCCGATCCAGCCGTCGCCGAGCAGCAGGTGGGCGTGGGTGCCGACGACGATGTCGGCCCCTGCCGTGGCCAGCTCACCGGCGAACGTGCGTGCCTCGGCGGGTGGGCACTCCTCGCCTTCCTGGCCCCAGTGGACGTAGACGACGACCACCTCGGCCCGCTGCCGGGCGGCCTGCACGGCCGCGACCGCGCGGGGCAGGTCCCACGTCATCGCGATGCCGGCCCGGGTGTCGGTGGCCTTCCACGCCGACCACAGCTCGGAGACCTGGCTGAAGCCGAGGAACGCGATTGTCGTACCGCGTATCTCGGTGATCCACGGTGCGTACGCCGCCGCCGCGTCGACGCCCGCTCCGACGGTCGGCACTCCGGCCGCCCTGGCGGCGTCCACGGTGTCCGCCAGCCCCACCCGCCCGTAGTCCAGCGCATGATTGTTCGCGATCGACGCGACGTCTATCCCGGCCGCCTTCACCGCGTCATACGTGCTCGCCGGCGCCCGGAAATGAAACTCCTTTGGCTCCGGGGTTCCGCGCGTGGTGACCGCGGTTTCCAGGTTGGCCATCGCGAGGTCCGCAGCGGACAGCGCCGACGAGATCGGCCCGAACGCGGTCGCCGGATCCTCCAGCAAGCCAGCCGTACGGTCGGCGAAGTGCACGTCGCCCGCGAAGGCCAACGTGATCTCGGCGGGCTCGGTCGGCGCCGGGGACACCGCCACCGGGGCGGAGCGGGCGGGCTCACCGGCCGGCGGGGTCGGCGCGGTATCGCAGGCGGCCAGCGTCAGGGTCGCCGCCAGCGCGACGAGGCATCGTGCCCGGTTCACCTCGGCAGCGTACGGCGTACCGGCCGGCACTGGGCCGACTTGGCGGACGTTCCCCCTGGTAGGGGGCGGGTCAGCCGGCCAACCTGTCGACCGCCTTGCGGGCGGCGATCAGCACCGGGTCCCACACCGGGGCGTACGGCGGGGCGTAGCCGAGATCCAACGCCGTCATGTCGTCCACGGTCATGCCGTTCCAGAGCGCCACGGCCAGCGCGTCGATCCGCTTGGCCGCCTCGGAGCGGCCGACGATCTGGGCGCCGAGCAGCCGCCCGGTGGGACGCTCGGCGATCAGCTTGACGGTCATCGGGCGGGTCCCGGGGTAGTAGCCGGCCCGGCTGGTCGACTCGGCCCGCACCGTGACGAACTCGAAGCCGGCCGACGCGGCTTCCCGCTCCCGCAGCCCGGTACGCCCCACCTCCAGGTCGCAGACCTTGGTCACGGCGGTGCCGATGACGCCGGGGAAGGTGGCGTACCCGCCGCCGATGTTGATCCCGACGACCCGGCCCTGCTTGTTGGCGTGCGTGCCGAGCGGGACGTGCACGGCCATCCCGCTGACCCGGTGCAGCGTCTCCACACAGTCGCCGGCCGCCCAGACGTCGGGCATCCCCGGCACCCGCATCCGTCGGTCGACGCGGACCCCGCCGGTGGTGCCCACCGGCAGGCCGGCGGCCGCGGCGAGCGCGGTGTTGGGGCGTACCCCGAGGCCGAGGACCACGACGTCGGTCGGCAGCGAACCGGCGTCGGTGACCACCGCGACGACCCGGCCGTCGCGGTCCTCGATCCCGGTCACCCGGACGCCGGTGCGGATCTCGATGCCGAGGCCGCGCATCGCCGTGGCGACCAGGGCGGCCATGTCCGGGTCGACGGTGGACATCGGCTGCTCGCCCTGCTCCACCAGGGTGACCGAGAGGCCCCGCTGGACCAGCGCCTCGGCCATCTCCACCCCGATGTAGCCGCCGCCGACCACCACCGCCCGGCGTGGCTTCGGCTCGGTGTCCAGCCAGTCGCGCACCGCCGCGCCGTCGTCGAGGGTCTGCACCCCGAAGACCCCGCCCACCTCGTCGCGGGCCCAGTCGGGCTTCGTCGGCACCGCGCCGGTGGCGTACACCAGGGTGTCGAACTGCTCGCGGACCTCGCCGCCGCGGTCCAGGTCGCGGGCGACGACCTCGCGGCGCTCCAGGTCGATGCCGGTGACCTCGGTGCGGGTCCGCACGTCGATCTGGTGCTCCTCGCGGAAGGTCGCCGGGGAGCGGACGATCAGGTCGCCGCGGTCCTCGACTGTCCCACTGATCCAGTACGGGATGCCGCACGCCGAGTACGACGTGAAGTGCCCCCGCTCGAACGCGAGGATCTCCAGGTCGTCGCGGTGGCGACGGCGGCGGGCCTGGGACGCCGCCGCCATGCCCGCGGCGTCCCCGCCGATGACGATCAGCCGTTGTGCCACGGTGACCAGTCTCCCACGCAGGGATCAGCCGCGGGTCTGTCGCGCCACGTCCGCCACCACGTCCTCCAGCCGGCCGGTCCGCTCGAAGACGGCCCGTTGCCGGGCGGCGCCGCTGCCGTGCCGGCGCAGCCCGCCCAGCAGGCCGGTCACCTCGGCGAGGTCGCCGTGGCTCTCCAGCGCGGGGCGCACCCGCTCGACCAGGGCGTCCAGCAGCTCCCAG
>NZ_JAEVHN010000553.1:0-4108 GCF_016803375.1 Micromonospora sp. 4G55 | reverse complement strand
GGCCGTCGCTCCAGCTGGAACCCCGCCAGGTGAGGTCGCCGGCGACGAGCAGGGTCAGGGCCACCGCGAAGGCCCGCACCGACAACCCGCGCAGCGCGGCCGCCGCCAGCTCCGCCTGGTAGGCCGGCACGAGCTGCGCCGGCGTGCCGAACTCGGCCACCGCGCGCCGCTCGGCCTCCGCCGCCGACAGCCCACCCTCCCGGTACGCCTCGGCGGCGTCGTCCAGCGCGTCCCGCAGCTCGACCATCAGCTCCGCCTTGAGCCGGGCCGGCCCGCGCAGCCGGTCGTCCAGCTCGCGCAGCCGGTCCGCCACCCGTACGTCTTCGCAGCCCCGCATGGAGCCACCCTGTCACGCGGACGAGGCGACCGCGTCGGGGAGATTCCCGGAACCGGGCTCAGGGAGCCAGGGCGAGGTAACCCCGCTCGGCCGCCGCCTGGAGCAGCCACTGGTCGCGGTACCAGCCGGGGGTGGCCATCAGCTCGGCGTGCCGGCCGCGCTGGACCACCCGTCCGGCGTCGAGCACCACGATCTCGTCCAGCCCGTCGAGGCCGCTGAGCCGGTGGCTGATCAGCAGCACCGTGTGCCCGGCCGGGGTGGCGGCCAGCGCGGAGGCGAGCACCGCGTCGGCGGCGGCGGGGTCGAGCCCTTCGGTGGGTTCGTCCAGCACCAGCACGCCCGGGGCGGCGAGCAGCGCCCGGGCCAGGGCGAGCCGCTGCCGCTGCCCGCCGGAGAGCTGGCCGCCCTCCTCGCCGACCACCGTGTCCCAGCCGTCCGGTTGTTCGCGTACCCAGTCGAGCAGGCCGGCGGCCCGGGTGGCGGCGGCCAGCTCCTCCTCGCCGGCGGCGGGCCGGCCGAGCAGCAGGTTGTCCCGGACGGAGGCGTGGAAGACGTACGCCTCGGCGAGCAGCCCGCCGATGGCGCGGGGCAGTTCCTCGGCCGGGTACGCCGACAGGTCCACCCCGTCCAGGGTGACCCGGCCGGCGTCGGGGCGCACCGCGCCGGTGAGCACGGCGGCCAGGGTGCTCTTGCCGGCGCGCTCGGGCCGACCACGGCGACCCGGCGGCCGGCCGGGAGATCCAGGTCGACGCCGTCCAGGGCCGGGGCGGCGCCCTTCCGGTAGCGCACGGTCACCCCGTCGAACCGCACGTCGTGCCCGGCCCGGGCGGCGACGGTCGCCCCGCCGGGGGAAGTGGTGGGGGCCTCGGGGGTGTCGAGCAGCGTGGCGACCCGGTCGAGGCCGGCGCGCAGCTGGGTGCGCTGCCGGGCCGCGCCGACCAGGGCCAGCGCGATCTCCACCGCGGCCAGGGTGCCGACGGCCAGCACGCCGATCAGCACCCCGTCGACTCCGGCGCGCAGCGTGGTGAGCACCACGCCGGCGGCGGTCAGTCCGGCGACCAGTACCCCGGCCGCGTCGACGGCGAACCCGGTCCGGGCGAGCCGGCGTTCCAGCCGGGCCAGCCGGTCGGCGCGATCGGTGGCGGCCCGCAGCGCGTACCCGGTGGCCCCCGAAGGCGGCCAGGTCGGCGGCGCCGTGGGTGAGGTCGACGGCGTCGGTGGCGAGTGCCCCGCGCAGCGGCGCGACCTCGTCGGCGGCCCGCCGGGTCAGCGCGGTGGCCAGTACGGGCAGCGCGACCCCGGCGACCAGCAGGCCCACCGCGAGCACCCCGGCCGCGGGCAGCGAGATCAGCGCGGCCCCGCCGACGGCCAGCCAGGCTCACCAGCGCGGCGGCGGCCCCGGGGACGAGCACCCGCAGCAGCAGGTCCTGGACGGCCTCCACGTCGGACACGAGCCGGCTCAGCGCGTCCCCGGACCGCTGTTCGGCGGGCCCCCGACGGGCGGCGAGGGTGGCGAAGACCCGGGCCCGCACGTCGGTGATCATGCGCAGCACGGCGTCGTGGCCGGCGAGTCGTTCGGTGTAGCGGAAGACGCCCCGGCTGATGGCGAGCGCCCGGACCGCGACGATGGCCACGGTGAGCCGGTCCAGCGGCGGCCGGCCGGCGGCGCTCATCAGCAGCCAGGTGGCGGTGGCCATCAGCGCCAGTCCGGCGAACTCCGTCGCCGCGGCGAGCAGCCCCGCGCCGACCAGCCGGCCCAGGTACGGCCGGGCCAGCCGCAGCACGGCCCGCTCCGCGCCGGTGTGCACCGTGCCGGCTGGTGGTGGCGGCAGCTCCGCCGGGGTCGGGCCGCCCGTGTCGCGGCCCTCCGGGCGAACTTCTCCGGTGGTCATCGGGTCGCCTCCCCGGCGGGGATCGGGGTCAGCTCGGTGACCCGGCCGTCCTCGACCCGGAGGATCCGGTCGGCGTCCGCCAGCAGCGCGGGGCGGTGCGCGACCAGCAGCGCGGTACGCCCCGCGACGAGTCGCCGGGTGGCGGCCAGCACCACGCCTCGCTGGCGCTGTCGAGCCGGGCGGTCGGCTCGTCGAGGAGCACCAGCGGGGCGTTCCGGAGGAAGGCTCGGGCCAGCGCGACCCGCTGCCGCTGCCCGCTGGACAGGCCGTGCCCGCGCTCGCCCAGCGTGGTGGCGAGCCCGTCGGGCAGGTCCGCGACCACGTCTTGGAGCGCGGCGTCGGCAACGGCCGTGGCGAGCGCCGCGTCCGGGGTGTCGGGGGCGCCGAGGCGGATGTTGTCGGCGAGCGAGGCGGCGAAGAGGTGCGCCCGCTGCGGCACCCAGGCGACCTGCCGGCGCCAGGCGTCCCGGTCGACCTCGGTCAGGTCACGCCGTCGACGGTGACCCGGCCGGAGGTGGGGGTGACGAAGCCGAGCAGCAGGCCGAGCAGGGTGCTCTTGCCGGCGCCGCTCGGCCCGATGACCGCGATCCGCTCGCCGGGCCGGATGGTCAGGTTGACCTCGCGCAGCGCGGTGGTCCGCTCGTACGCCACGGTCACGTCGGTGAAGCGGATCTCGCCGTGGCCGTCGGGCGCCGGGACCGGCTCGCCGGCCGGCGCGGCGGCGGCCGGTGCGGCGGAGACGGTCAGCGCCTCGTCCAGCGCGGTGAGCCCCTCCATGCTGGCGTGGAACTTGCTGCCGGCCGCCCGCAGCGGCAGGTACGCCTCCGGGGTGAGCAGCAGCACCAGCAGCGCGGTGGAGAGGGTGATCCCGCCGCTGAGCAGCCGGATGCCGACCGGCACCGCGACCAGCGCCACCGACAGGGTGGCGACCAGCTCCAGCACCAGCGCGGAGAGGAAGGCGATCCGCAGGGTCTTCATGGTCGCGACCCGGTGCCCGTCGGCCATCCGGCGCACCACGTCGGTCTGGGCCCGGGCCCGGCCGAAGGCGCGCAGCGTGGGGAGCCCGGCGACCATGTCGAGGAAGTGCCCGCCGAGCAGCGACAGCCGTCGCCACTGGCGTTCGGTGGCGGCCTGCGCCTGCCAGCCGAGTAGGGCGCCGAAGACCGGGATCAGCGGGATGGTCAGCGCGATGATCAGCGCCGAGCCCCAGTCGGCCAGGACCAGCCGGGCCAGCACGGCCAGCGGCACGGCCACGCTGAGCACGAGCTGCGGGAGGTAGCCGGTGAAGTAGGCGTCCAGCGCGTCCAGGCCCCGGCCGGTGAGGGTGGCGAGTTGACCGGCGCGCTGCCCGGCGACCCAGCCCGGCCCGTGCCGGCCGACGGCGGTGAGCAGGTCGGCGCGGAGCGTCGCCTTCACGGTGGCCGCGGCCCGCGCCGCGACGGTGCCCTGCGCCCAGGCGACCAGTGCGCGTGCGCCGACGGCGGCGACGAAACCGGCCAGCGCCACCGTGTCGAGCCGGCCGTCGATCGCGGTGGCCAGCAACGCGGCCAGCGCGGTGGCCTGCCCCACGACCAGCAGCGCCGTCAGCCCGCCGAGGACCGCGAGCACGGCGAGGTCGCGCCGGGCCGCGGGGACCCGACGCAGCAGACGCGGGTCGAAGGGACGGCGGTTCACCAGTACACCGGTGCCCTGCCGTCGGTCCGTCCCCGGAAAACCCACCAGCACATTGCCTGAAAGCCTAGTAGGGCCGGCAGGAGCGGCAGCGTCAGCCAGCCCAGCAGCCGCAACGTCGGGCCGCTGGCCGCCGCGTCGGCGACCCCGAGCGAGGCGGCCGGGTCGACGGTGGAGACCAGCACCGCGGGCCACAGGGTCGCCCCCG
>NZ_JAEVHN010000552.1:0-4124 GCF_016803375.1 Micromonospora sp. 4G55 | reverse complement strand
GCCGCCCGGGCCTGCGTCTCGTTGCGCTCCGGGTCGCCGGCGGGCAGGAACCGCTCGTCGCCCCACCAGACGTCCACCCGCGACCAGTCGACCGCGTCCCGGGCCGGCAGCGCGGCCACCGCCCGGTACACCGCGGCGGCGATCCGCCCCCCGGTCAGCACCACCGACGCCTGACCCCGGTCCGCCTGCGCGTCGAGCAGCTTCACCACCAGCCGGGCCGCCACCGCCTGCGCCAGCAGGTCGGCGTCGGCGTGTACGGCGACACTCGCCTCACTCATGTTGTGCCTTCGTCTCCCGACCGCGCTCGCGCGGTCCGTGTTCGTCGTGCCGGGGGGCCGGTCGGCCCGTCCGTCGCGCCCTCCCGGAGCCCCGGGGAAGCCGTGTCGGCCCCCCGGGACAGCGGTCAGGGGGTCGCGCTGGTGCCGGCGTGGGCGGTGACCCCGGCTCGGCCCGCTGCGCGGTCGCCGGGTCCTTCCAGACGTGCACCCGCCCGGCGGGCCGCTGGTCCAGGCCGGAGACGCCGGCCACCGCGCCCAGCGCCTCGGCGTACACCTGGTCGCGTCGAGCCGGCGCAGCTCCTCGGCCAGCTCGTCGCCGAGCGGGCGGCGCACCAGCGGCAGGATGCGGTCCTCCTGACCGGTACGGCGGAACACCGCCATGTTGTCGTCGCGGGTCAGCGCCAGCTCGTCGCCGTTGGCGCAGCGCAGCTGCACCTCGCGCATGCGCGGGTACTCGTCGGTGTGCTCCCACACCGGGTCGATGCCGAGCCGGGCGGTCAACCAGCCGCGCATCAGCGCCGCGGTCGGGTCGGTGCGCGGCGCCACCACGGTCGCCGCGGTGACCCGGGCCTCGGTGGTGTCGAACGCCCCGGCGACCAGGGTGCGCCACGGGGTGATCCGGGTCCACGCCAGGTCGGTGTCGCCGGGCGCGTAGTCCCGGGCCCGCTGGCGCAGCGCGTCGATCGGGTCGGCCGCCTGAGCGGTGTCGGTGATCCGCCGGTCGGCGACCACGCCGAGGAAGTCGGTGGCGATCTCGGTGGGCGGTTCGCCGTGCCACCAGGTCACCACCGGCACGTCCGGCACCAGCAGCGGCATCACCACGGACTCGGCGTGCAGGGCCAGCCGGCCGTACATCCGGGTCACCACCGCCTCGCCCGGGCCGAGCCGCCCGCCGACGACGATCTCCGCGTCCAGCCGGTTGCGCTCCCGTTCCACGTCGGTGCGGACGACCACCACCAGCCGGCACGGGTGGGCCGCCGCGGCGATGGTCGCCGCCGCCTCCGCCTCGCGGACCCGCTTCTCGTCCACCACCACGATGAGGGTCAGGGCCATGCCGCTGGCCACCCCGCCCGCGCTGCGCCGCTCGGCGGCGAGCGCCTTGACCACCTCGTTCCCGGTGGTGTCCCACAGGCCGATCACTGGAGCCTCCCGGTCCGCTGGCTGTGCCCGCGCACGCCGCTGTGTCCGATCATCGGCGCGCTCATGCCCGCCGCCAGGCGCGGCCCTCGCGCGCCAGCATCTCGTCGGCCGCCCGGGGTCCCCACTCGCCGGCCCGGTACGGCTCCGGCTTGGTGCCCGCCCAGGCGTGCTCCAGCGGGTCCACCACCTGCCAGCTCTGCTCCACCTCGGCGGCGTCCGGGAAGAGCGTCCGGTCGCCGATCAGCACGTCCAGCACCAGCCGCTCGTACGCCTCGGGGCTGGACTCGGTGAACGCCTCGCCGTACTGGAAGTCCATCGCGATGTCCCGGACCTCCATGGTCGTGCCCGGCACCTTGGAGCCGAACTTCAGCACCACGCCCTCGTCCGGCTGCACCCGGATGACGAGCTGGTTGGGGCCGAGCGACTCCATGTCGGCCGCGTTGAACGGCAGGTGCGGCGCCTTCTTGAACACGACCGCCACCTCGGTGACCCGGCGGGGCAGCCGCTTGCCGGCCCGGATGTAGAACGGCACCCCCGCCCAGCGGCGGTTCTGGATGCCCAGCTCCACGGCGACGTACGTCTCGGTGGTCGAGTCCTCCGGGACGCCCTCCTCCTCCAGGTAGCCGAGCGCCCGCTCGCCGCCGACCCAGCCGGGCAGGTACTGCCCGCGCACGGTGCCCCGGGAGATGTCCTTGGGCAGGGTGATCGCCTTGAGCACCTTCAGCTTCTCGGTCCGGATCTCGTCGGCGTCGAAGCTGGTCGGCTCCTCCATCGCCACCAGGGCGAGCAGCTGGAGGAGGTGGTTCTGGAGCACGTCCCGGGCGGTGCCGACCGAGTCGTAGAAGCCGGCCCGGGTGCCGATGCCGACGTCCTCGGCCATGGTGATCTGCACCGAGTCGACGTACTTGGAGTTCCACAGCGGCTCGAACAGGTTGTTGGCGAACCGCAGGGCGAGGATGTTCTGGACCGTCTCCTTGCCCAGGTAGTGGTCGATCCGGAAGACGTCCTGGCGGGTGAAGACGTCGTCGACCAGGTCGTTGAGCTCCTTGGCCGACGGCAGGTCGTTGCCGAACGGCTTCTCCACCACCACCCGGCGCCAGCCGCCGGACTTGGCGTTGTCGGCCATCCCGGTGCGCGCCAGTTGCTTGAGCACGACCGGGAAGGCGGCCGGCGGGATGGAGAAGTAGAACGCGGCGTTGCCGTGGATGCCGTGGCTGTTCCGCAGCTCGTCGAGGGTGGCGGCGAGGTGGTCGAAGGCGGCGTCGTCGTCGAACGAGCCGCCGACGAACTTGATGTTGCCGGCGAGCCGCGACCAGACCTCCTCGCGCCAGGGGGTACGGGCGTGCTTCTTGGCCGCCTCGTGGGCCAGCGACTCGAAGTCGCCGTCGCCCCAGTCCCGGCGGGCGAAGCCCAGCACCACGAACCCGGGCGGCAGCAGCCCTCGGTTGGCCAGGTCGTAGACCGCTGGCAGCAACTTCTTGCGCGCCAGGTCACCGGTGACTCCGAAGATCACCAGAGCGCAGGGCTCCGGGATCCGGGGCAGTCGCCGGTCCTGCGCGTCGCGCAGCGGGTTCACGCCGCCTCCTCGCTCCGTCTGGTCCATGTCGTCCATCGTCACGCCCGCCATCGTCCGATCGCTTCCAGCAGCTGGGCCAGGCCCGCCGACCTGTCGGTCAGGTGCAGGCGTAGCACGGGTCGGCCCCGGTCGGCCAGCGCCTGCCGGTCGCCGGCGGCCTGCGCCGCCTGCAGCTCCCCGAAGGAGTACGGCCGGCCCGGTACCGGGAGATCAACGTGCACCGCGCCGGTGAGCTGAAGGTAGCTGCCGACCGGCGGGCCGCCCTTGTGGTACTGCCCGGTGGAGTGCAGGTATCGGGGGCCCCAGCCGAAGGTGACCGGCCGCCCGGCGGCCTGCGCCAGCAGCGGCCGCAGCCGCGCCGCCGCCGCCTCGTCCACCCGGTCCAGGTACGCCGTCACGGCGAGGTAGCCCGCGTCGCCCACGCCGTCCAGCAGGTGGCGCAGCGCGCCGGTGAGGTCGGCGGGGGTGCCCGGCGGGGCGTACACCTCGATCGCGCCCTCGGTGGACGAGGGCGCCTGCGCCGGCGGTCCGGATTCCAGGATCCGCCGGGTGTTGTCCTTGCTCGCGGCGACGTCCGGCTGGTCGAACGGGTCGATGCCGAGCACCACCGCCGCGACCGCGGTCGCGTACTCCCAGGTCAGGAACTGGGCCCCGAGGGGGCCGTTCACCGCCAGGTCGGGTTCGCCGCCGCCGGGGACGTCCCCCGCGGCCAGCGCGCCGCCGTGGCTGACGGTCAGCACGTCCGGTCCGGTCGCGCCCGGCGCCTGCGGAGACTCCACCACGACGGGCAGGACGCCGAGCCCGGCCTTGCCGGTCGACTCGGCGAGCAGCTGCTCGATCCAGTCGCCCAGGCCGTCCAGGCCGGTGCCGTCGGGGACCAGGGCGACCTTGTCCCGGCCGGTGGTGGCCGCCGCGGCGAGCGCCGCCCCGAGCGCCAGGCCCGGATTGTCCCGGTTCCCGCCCAGCGCGGCCGACACCGCCTGGGCGTCGTCCAGCAGCTCGGTCACCTCCACCCCGGCCAGCGCGGCGGGAACCAGGCCGAACGCGGTCAGCGCCGAGTACCGCCCGCCCACCTGCGGGTCGGCCGGCAGCACCACCACGCCCATCTCGTCGGCGGTGGCCTCCAGCGG
>NZ_JAEVHN010000551.1:0-4135 GCF_016803375.1 Micromonospora sp. 4G55 | reverse complement strand
TCGTCGGCGAGGTCCGCGTCCACCCCGGCGGGGGCGCGGCACCCGGTCAGCGCCAGCAACGCCGCGCCGCCCACGGCGACCGCCGTCCACCACCGCCGCATCGCACCCGACCTTTCGCCGACCGTGACCGTGGCGCCCGCCGAGCGGGTGTCACGGTGCGGCAGCTTACGGCACCGGGCCTCAGATGGCGGGGAGTCCCTTCGGGCCGGCGCCGCGCATCGAGCGGGTCAGCTTCCGGTCGTCGCTCCACAGAAAACAGCGGATGCCGCGGTCGCCCTCCTCCCACTCCCGCTGCGACGGCGGGTAGAAGATCGACCCGGCCCGGTACGGCAGGTCGGCGTTGTTCGGCACCGCGGCAAAGTTGGCGATCAGGGCCATGCAGCGCCGGTGCACCTCCTGGTTGGCCCGGCCGAACGCGGCCCAGCTCATGTCCCGTTCGAGGTATACCCCGACGAACTCGGCCCGGTGCGGCTCGGAGCAGAGCACCGGCGCCATGTAGTTGAGGTTGTCGCCGATCAGCTTGGGGTCGAAGCAGCGGTGGGTGAGCGGGTTGTCGCCGATCATCGCCCCGCGCAGGCTGCCGGTGCGGTTGACCGGGCGGGTGTTGTCGATGCTGTCGGTCTCGCTCAGGTCGCAGCGGAACCAGCGGGCACCGCCGTTCCACGCCGGCACGGACGGCAGCGCGATGTTCATCGTGAGCCGCGCCGAGTGCCAGTCGCCGCCGAGCACCTCGCGGGCCCGCTGGTCGCACTCGGCGCGGGCGGGGCGCAGCGCCGGGGAGCCCGGCTCGGGGCGCGACCCGGCCGCCGCGTCGCCGGTGAAGGTCCCGACGTGGATCGCCTCGGCCAGGTGGCTGCGGGCGCAGTCCACCGTGTCGTACGTGCTCGCCTGGACCACCGCCGTGATCCGGGGCAGGCAGGCGTCCGTGGCGGGCACGAACATCCGGGGTACGGGCAGGTCCGGCCAGTCGTCGGCCAGGTCGCCGTCGGGCCGGTGCTGCGGGACGCAGCCGCTCATCGCCATCGTCGCCGCGCCGGCCAGCGCCAGCGCCACGAGCCACCGTCGCATCGTCCGCCCTTTCCGGGAGATGACGGCCGGTCGGTGCGGCCCACGCGGAGTTGCGGTTCCGCGGGACGTGCAGCACGGCCGACCGTCTCTGATGGAGTGTTGCCGCCTTTCCGTCGGGCGGCCAGTCGCGGCTGGCCGTCCGTCCGGTTTTGCGTTCCGTGGAGCCCAATCTTGCACCAGCGGTCACTCCTGGGTCACAGGGCGTTCCCGTGGGGCCGCGATGCCCGCGGCGGGTGGCCGCATTCGTACACTGACCCCGTGACCGTACCGCCGCCGATCGTCGCGCCCAGCATCCTCGCCGCCGATTTCGCCCGCCTCGCCGACGAGGTCCGTGCCGTGGAGAACGCCGCGGACTGGCTGCACGTCGACGTGATGGACAACCACTTCGTGCCCAACCTGACCATCGGCCTGCCCGTGGTGCAGAGCCTGCGCGCGGTGACCCGGATCCCGTTCGACGTGCACCTCATGATCGAGGACCCGCGTCGCTGGGCCCCCGGTTACGCCGACGCCGGCGCGTACAACGTCACCTTCCACGCCGAGGCCTGCGACGACCCGGTCGCGCTGGCCAAGGACCTCCGCTCGGCCGGCGCCAAGGCCGGGCTGGCCATCGACCGGGACACCCCGATCGAGCCGTACCTGGAGCTGCTGCCCAGCTTCGACACGCTGCTGATCATGACGATCAAGGCCGGCTTCGGCGGGCAGCGGTTCATCCCGCAGCTGCTGGAGAAGGTCCGCGCGGCCCGCCGGCACGTCGACACCGGCCACCTGGAGCTGCGCATCGAGGTCGACGGCGGGATCGCCGCCGACACCATCGAGCAGGCGCGGCGGCCGGCGCGGACGCCTTCGTCGCCGGCACCGCCGTCTACGGGGCGGCCGACCCGGCCGAGGCGGTGCGCCGCCTGCGGGGGCTCGCGGAGCGCGCGGTTCCCGGAGCCTGACGTGGACCCGGCCGGCGATCGACCCGACGTCATCCTGGTCGTCGACGACGACGAGGACATCGCCCGCTTCGTCGAGTTCAACCTGCGGCTGCACGGCTTCGAGGTGCTGCACGCCGGCGACGGCCAGGAGGCGCTCGAGATGATCGAGCGGCACCGGCCGGACCTGGCCGTGGTGGACCTGATGATGCCCCGGATCGACGGGCTGGAGCTGACCCGCCGGCTGCGCGCCGACCCGATGACCTCCGCCCTGCCGGTGATCATGCTGACCGCCAAGGGGATGACCGTGGACAAGGTGCACGGCCTGAGCGCCGGCGCCGACGACTACCTGGTCAAGCCCTTCGACACCGCCGAGCTGGTGGCCCGGGTCAGCTCCACGCTGCGCCGCAACAAGGAGTTTCGGGAGGTCTCCCCGCTGACCGGGCTGCCCGGCAACAGCCGGATCCGCCGGGAGATCAGCGACCGGGTCCGCAGCGGCGTCGACTACGCCGTCGGCTACATCGACATCGACCGGTTCAAGAGCGTCAACGACCGGTACGGCTTCGTCCGCGGCGACGAGTTCATCTCCGCGCTGGCCCGCAGCCTGCACCGGGCGGTGGTCTCGATCGGGCTGCCGCCGGCCTTCCTGGGCCACGTCGGCGGCGACGACTTCGTCGTCGTCTGCACCCCGGAACAGGTCCGGCCGTTGACCTTCCGCGCGGTGGAGGACTTCGAGAAGGCCGCCGACAAGCTCTACGACCCGGCCGACGCCGAGCGCGGCTTCGTCGAGCTGAAGGACCGCCGGGGCAACGTGCGCAAGGCGCACCTGGTCACCCTCTCCATCGGGGTCTCCCTCTCCGACGCCCGGAAGCGCTTCACCGACCCGCTCGCCGCGATCGCGGTCGCCTCGGAGATGAAAACCGTCGCCAAGAGCCAGCCCGGCTCGTACGTGGCGGTGGACCGGCGGCGCGCGGACGGGGTGTGAGGTAGCCCGCGTGCAGTGGCCAACCGGGCCGGGGAACGTGTAAGACTTCCCATGTACCCACCACGCGCTGGCGGGGCTCGGTGAAATTCCGAACCGGCGGTGATCCACGGTCCGACCGTGGTAAGCCCGCGACCCGGACGGCTCAGGCCGCCCGGTGGACCTGGTGAGAATCCGGGGCCGACGGTTGGGAGCGGAGAACGTTCCGCACCCAGAAAGTCCGGATGGGAGACAGCGCGCGGGACGGGGCGGGCCTGCGTGGGTCGCTGCATCCAGCCATCGCGTGGGCTCCCCGGGGGCGGCCGTGCCGTTCCCGGATCCGCCGCCGCCTGCCCGCGGCTCCTCCCGTACCGCCCGCGCGCGGCCCGGCGAGTGAGAGGGCAGAGGAATGGCCGGCGTCCCCGTTGACGACGCGATGCGTCGCGCCGTCACGCTGGCGGCCCGTGGCCTCGGCACCACCAGCCCCAACCCGGTCGTCGGCTGCGTCCTGCTCGATTCGGACGGCACGGTCGTCGGGGAGGGATTCCACGCGTACGCGGGCGGACCGCACGCCGAGATCGTCGCGCTCGCCCAGGCCGGTGAGCGCGCCCGCGGCGGCACCGCGGTGGTCACCCTCGAACCCTGCGACCACACCGGCCGCACCGGTCCCTGCAGCCTCGCGCTGGTCCAGGCCGGCGTGGCCCGGGTGGTGATCGCCGTGCCCGACCCCAACCCGGTCGCCTCCGGCGGCGCCGCCACCCTGCGCGCCGCCGGCATCCAGGTCGAGCTCGGGGTACGCGCGCCGGAGGCCGAGGCCGGCAACATCGCCTGGCTGACCTCGATGCGCCGCGGCTGGCCGTACGTCATCTGGAAGTTCGCCGCGACGCTCGACGGCCGGTCGGCGGCGGCCGACGGCACCAGCATGTGGATCACCTCCGAGGCGGCCCGCATCGACGTGCACGCGCTGCGCGGCACGGTCGACGCGGTGCTCGCCGGGGTGGGCACCGTGCTCGCCGACGATCCCCGGCTCACCGCCCGCAACCTGCGCGACGGCAGCCTGGCCATCCGGCAGCCGCTGCGGGTGGTGGTGGACAGTTCCGGGCGTACCCCCGCCGGGGCCCGGGTCCGCGACGGCGCCGCCCGGACGTGGATCGCCACCGCGGCGGAGGTCGGGGCCGGCCCGGACGGCCGG
>NZ_JAEVHN010000550.1:0-4139 GCF_016803375.1 Micromonospora sp. 4G55 | reverse complement strand
GGCTCGCGCACTACATCGACGCGCACAGCGTGCGGCTACCGGATGAGATTACCGAACTGATGGATCAGCCGCCGGCACCCGTCGACGTGGAAGCGTTCGAGCGTGATGTCCTCGAGACGGAACAGATCGTCATCGACGCCGCCTGGTGGCATTCAGTGCGTGGCTCACAGTCCTGAGCCCGATCGCAACCCTAACGTCGAGGATCCTGCGACGGCGTGCCGTCAAGCATCATGCGAGACCCGACACGGCCGGCAGCCGGCCATCCCGCCCCAGCCCGAGGGATCACGACGGGTTGACGTGTCGGTACCCGGTGCTACTCTGACGCTCGTCGGACACGCCAGCGCGGCCTTCCCGCCGGATCGCTGGGCTCGACGTCGGAGACGCCGAGCGGCCTTCCTGCCGCTGATGCGGGCCAAGTCCCGCCGGCTCTCGATCGCACTGGCCGCAGCGCCAGTCCTCCGAATCCGTTGAGCGTCCCAGCACGGCCTCACCTGCCGTCCACGATGGCCCGGATTCGAACACCTCCACGGGTGGGGACAGCCTGCGGAAACCCGCCGGATGCCGACGCCCCAGGCTCCCCACCCGTGCCGGCCCTCATCACCGAGTCCACGAGCGCGAAAGGATCTGGCCCATCGGCGGTAAGTGGCACGGCCACGATTCCGCCCTCCGGCGTCAGCCGCCCTCTCGGCGGTGCCAGGAGACCCGACGACCACCACCAGCGGACAGACGTCCACGGCTGGTGGTGCTTCGTCTCCCGTCCCTGCCACCCCTAAAGAGGAGAAGTCGTGTCCACCACCCCGCTCACCATCTACCGCCCCGGTCTCGCCGTTGGCCGGGACGCCCAGGTCCTGCACCGCGCCGCCTCGCCGGAGTTCTCCGGCTGGCTGGAGCACACCCGCCCCGCCGGCGGCTGTGCTCGCCCAATCCGCCTCACCGGCACCATCGCTGCCGCCGACCGGAACACCGGCCGTATCACCGGCCAGCTGCACACCGACCAGCTGCCCGACCGGGCGCTGTATAAGGCATGCGGCAACCGCCGCGAATCGGTGTGCCCGGACTGCGCCTGGGTCTACCAGGGCGACGCCTACCAAGTCATTTGTCGCGGTCTGACCGGCGGCAAGGGCGTCCCTGACTCGGTCGGCCGGCACCCGGCCGTCTTCGCCACCTTCACCGCCCCATCCTTCGGCCCGGTCCACCACCGGCACGTCCCCCGCCACACCTGCGCCACCCGACAGCGCTGCGACTGCGACCCGCGCCCTGCCGCGCCCGCGGCACCGGTGGCACCTGTCCGCAAGGGCAGCCCGCGGCGTGCTTCGCTCGGCACGAGGCCAACGATCCGCGGCTCGGCCAGCCGTTGTGCCTGGACTGCTACGACCACGCCCACCAGGTCGTCTGGAACTACTTCTCCGGGGAGCTGTGGCGGCGCACTAAGCAGGCCATCGAACGCCGCCTCGCCGCCCTCTGCCGCCGACGCGGCATCCCCCTCGTTCGAGTCGTCACGGCCTCCGGCAAGGTCCGCTGGGTGCCGCCCGTGCGGGTGTCCCACGGAAAGGTCGCCGAGATGCAACGCCGCGCAGCGGTGCACTTCCACGTCCTGCTGCGCCTCGACGGCGTCGACCCCGACGACCCGGACGCCCTCGTGCCGCCACCGGTGGGCATCACCGTCGACGACCTGGAGGATTCCGTCCACGCCGCCGCCGATAAGATCACCGTCACCACACCCCCGCACCCCGACCGGCCGCAAGGCTGGCTGGTGGCGTGGGGCGAGCAGGTCGACGTCCGACGCATCAACATCGCCGGAGGCGAGTTGACCGACGGCAAGGTCGCGGCCTATCTCGCCAAGTACGCCACTAAGGCCACCGAAGTCACCGGCCACTGCTCCACTCGACTCACCGCCGCCACCATCGACGACTACGCCGACCCCGAAGGCGACCACACCGCCCGCCTCATCGACGCCTGCTGGCATCTCGGCCGCCCCACCCTCACGCGCACTGCCAGCGGCGCCGCAACCGCGGATGACCGTCAAGCCAGCCTTGACGCCAAACCCAACATCTACGGCGGCTTGCGCCGCTGGGCGCACATGCTCGGCTTCGGCGGTCATTTCCTTACCAAAGCCCGCCGCTACTCTGTCACCTTCGGCCTGCTCCGCGACACCCGCGCCACCTACCGACGCGAAGAGGACGACGAACCGACAGACACGATCACCGTCGGCACCCTCACCTACATCGGGTCCGGCTGGCTGACCGAAGGTGACGCGCTGCTCGCCAACACTGCCGCCCGGCAGCGACGAAAGAGCAGACGCATCGGTCGGGAAGAACTGGCTCACGAAGCCTGGCTCACCGGGGCCCGCCGCATGAGCCGTGATCTCACCCCGCGCTGGTACTCCCCCGCCGAGGTCGCCGTCCTGCTCGGCTTCGGCATCTCCAAGGTCAAGGTGAAGATCGCCACCGGCGAGCTGCGCTCCATCAAGGACGGCAAGTACCGCCGCATCCTGCCCGAATGGGTCGACGACTACATCCGCGAACAGGTCGAACGCCGGGAGGCCGCCTGATGCCCGGACGTGCCCGTGCTAACGGCAAAGGGTCGATCTTCCCGTACCGGAACGGCTTCGCCGCCTACGTCTGGGTCACCAAGCCCGACGGCCGGCGTGACCGCAAGTACGTCTACGGCAAGACGAGAGAGGCGGTCCACGACAAGTGGATCAATTTGCACCAGCAGGCGAAGCAGGGGCCGGTGGCGACGAGCGTCCCCACGGTCGGCAGCTTCCTCACCTACTGGCTGGCCGAGATCATCCAGCCGAACCGAGCACCGTTGACCTACGCCACCTACGAGACGTTCGTCCGCCGCTACATCGCCCCCGGTCTCGGGGCCAAGCGGCTAGACCGGCTCCAGTCACGGGACGTGCAGACCTGGATCAACCAGGTGGCCCGCACCTGCCAGTGCTGCGCCCAGGGCAAGGACGCGGCCCGACCCAAGGACAAGCGGCGCTGCTGCGCGGTCGGCCGCTGCTGCCAGGCCGTCCCGTCGACGCGCACGGTCAGCGACATCCGGGCCGCGCTGCGGGCGGCCCTCACCCACGCCCAGGCCGAAGACCTCATCGCCAAGAACCCGGCCGTGCCGGTCACCCTCGCCACCGTCCGCCGCTGGCGTGGCAAGTCGTGGTCGAGCGACGAGGCCCGCAAGTTCCTCGAATCGGCCCGCGCCGACGAGGACCCGCTCTACGCCGCCTATGCCCTGGTCCTTGTCACCGGCCTGCGCAAGGGCGAGGCCCTGGGACTGACGTGGGAGGACGTCGACCTCGACGCCGGAGAGCTGACCATCGGCCGCCAACTGCAACGCGTGCGCGGGCAGCTCCTACACCGCGACACCAAGACCCAGGCGTCCGACGCCACCCTCCCCCTGCCCGACATCTGCCTCACGGCGCTCAAACTGCGCAGCGAACAACGCGACGAGGCACGAGCAGCCGCCAGCAAGGCGTGGCACGAAACCGACCTCGTCTTCACCACCCGCTACGGCACGCCAATCGAGCCGCGCAATTTCCAGCGCTCCTGGCAGACGAGGTGCGAGAAGGCCAACGTCAAGCCGATCACCGTCCACGACGCCAGGCGCACCTGCGCCACGCTGCTAGCCGACCTGGACGTCCACCCCAGAGTCGCCATGCAGGTGCTGAGGCACGCCCGTTTCTCCGTAACGATGGAGATCTACACCCAGGTATCGACGAAGGCGACCAGAGACGCCCTCAAACGCCTCGGTGATTCACTGGGCCGCTGACGGAACTGCTGTACTTAGCTGCTGTACCGCAACAGAAAGGCCACCTCCCGTTTCCGGGAAGTGGCCTTTGACCTGCGTGGGCGATACTGGGATCGAACCAGTGACCTCTTCGGTGTGAAGTAACCATCACGGTCCCTTGACCTGCATTCGGAGCCCCTCTGATCTGCGTAACGAGTCCCTAAGGGACGTCTCGTAACTCAGTGAAGGCGTTGTCCGTGACCGGGTCGTGCTCACCTGACGAGGGCGATGTTGTGGAGATGGGCGATGGCTGAAGCGGTGTCGGTCAATGTGCTGGCAGCGCGGCGGTAGTCGCGCAAGATCTTCCAGCACTTCATCCTGGCCAGGGCGTGTTCGACCTGGGCGCGGAC
>NZ_JAEVHN010000549.1:0-4149 GCF_016803375.1 Micromonospora sp. 4G55 | reverse complement strand
GGCGCCCGCTGGACGACCGCCGCCTCCGCCTCCCCGCTCCGGAGCGGGTACGGATCTGCGTCACGTGTCCCATCCTCTCCTGCCGGCCCGGGGCCGGCACGGCCACGGGGGCGCGGCCACCGGTCACTGTCTCGGTGACCGCACCCCCGTGGCACGGTCGGTGCCGATCAGGCCTTCGGCGTCAGGCTGAAGTCGATGATCTGGTCCGGGGTGATGTTCTGCTTGAGCGCGCCGGCGCCCTGCAGCAGCGCGATGCTCTTGGCCACCCGCTCGTTGTCCAGGGTGCCGATGGCGGTGCCGGAGTTGCTGGACCGGACGTACCCGGCCATCAGCTGGAGCTCGGCGGCGGCCGCGGCCGGGTTGGTCGCGGCGACGTTCTTCTTCAGCAGCTCGGCGGCCTCCTGCGGGTTGCCCAGGGCGTACTCCAGGCCCTTGAGCAGCGCCGCGGTGAAGCGCTTGACCATCTCCGGCTTCTCCTTGGCCAGCTTGGTCGAGGTGATCAGGGCGTTGCCGTAGAGGTCCTGCATGACCTCGCTGTACGGCAGGACGACCGGCTTCTTCTTGGTCACCGCCTCGACGGTGGGCTGGCCGACCACGAACTGGCCGATGCCGTCGACCGTGCCGGAGGCCAGGGTGCCCATCAGGGTCTGCGCCTCACCGTTGACCCAGGTCACCTTGCTGGCGTCGACGCCGGCGAGGCGGGCGTACGTCGGGAAGAGCTGGCGGACCACGGAGGTGGGGGTGTCGGCGAGCTTCTTGCCCTCCAGGTCCTTCGGCGTGGCGATGTTCTTGCCCTCGACGGTGACCACGGCCGCCATGGTGCGCTGCTGGATCGCCGCCACCGCCACGAAGTCCTTGGCGGCGCCGTTGCCGAGCTGGAGCAGGCCACCGGTCAGGTCGATCGGGCCGAAGTCGGCCTGACCGCCGACGACGGTCTGGATGACCGAGCCGGTGCCCTGGCCCGGCTTGATCTCCACGTCGAAGCCGGCGTCCTTGAAGAAGCCCTTCTCCTTCGCCACCCAGGCGTACGAGTCACGGCCGAAGTTGCCGAAGGAGGTCAGGTAGGTCACCTTCTCCAACGCCTTGCCGTCACCGCCCTTGGCATCGGAGTCGTCCGAGCCGCTGCTGCACGCGGAGACCAGGGCGAGGGCGGTGGCCAGGGCGGCCGTGGCGACCGTACGGGTCAGCCTTCTCATCAGTGCACCATGTCCTTTCCGACCGGGTCATGCCACCCGGAGGGGTTGTCGGTCCGGCGGTGCCGGCGTGATGGGGGGAGCCGACGCCACCGTCGTGAAGGGACTCTTCGCGGGCACAGCGTACGAGAGACCCACCGTCACGACACCAGTCGCATCGGGTTGCGGAACGGAAACAACTGAGCGTCCACCCCGGACTGTTGGCAAGTGCCACACGCCGGATAGCCTTTGTCGGATTCCTGACCGCCCACTCAGGGGAGGCCCGCCGGACATGATCCGACTCGCCGACGTGTCGCGTACCTTCGACGGCCGCTCCGGCCGGGTCGAGGCGCTGCGCGGTATCGACCTGGCGGTCGCCGAGGGCGAGTTCGTCGCGGTGCTGGGCCGCTCCGGCTGCGGAAAGTCCACCCTGCTGCGCATGGTCGCCGGGCTGCTGCCGGTGACCAGCGGCGAGATCACCGTGGGCGGCACGGCCGTCACCCGGCCCCGCCAGGACATCGCGATGCTCTTCCAGCGCCCCGCCCTGCTCCCCTGGCGCACCGTGCTGGACAACGTCCTGCTGCCGGTGGAGATCTTCGGCTGGAGCCGGGCCAGGCACCGCGACCGGGCCCGCCAACTGCTGGAGATGGCCGGCCTCGGCGGCTTCGAGAAGCGGCTGCCGCACGAGCTCTCCGGCGGCATGCAGCAGCGGGTGTCGCTCTGCCGGTCGCTGATCGGCGAGCCCCGGGTGATGCTGATGGACGAGCCCTTCTCCGCCCTGGACGCGCTCACCCGCGAGGAACTCTCCGGCGAACTGCAACGCGTGCACATGGAGACCGGGGCCACCGTCGTCTTCGTCACCCACTCCATCGACGAGGCGGTGCTGCTGGCCGACCGGGTGGTCGTGCTCAGCCCACGCCCGGGGCGGATCCGCAAGATCGTCGAGGTGACCATCCCCCGACCCCGCACCCTCGGCCGCAACGCCCACCTGGCCGACGTCGCCCGGGTCAGCGCCGAACTGCACGAACTGTTGATGGAGCGCGAGACGCCGGCCGTGGCGGAGGGACGATGAGCATGCGGGTGGCCGTCTTCGTCGAGCCGCACCGCGGTGCCAGCTACGACGACCAGCTCCGGTTCGCCCGGCTGGTGGAGGCGGGCGGCTTCGACGGGTTCCTGCGCGCCGACCACTACCAGGCGATGGGCGACGAGCCGGGGCTGCCCGGCCCGACCGACGCCTGGCTGACGCTGGCCGCGCTGGCCCGGGAGACCACCCGGATCCGGCTCGGCACGCTGGTCACCTCGGCCACCTTCCGGCTGCCCGGGCCGCTGGCCGTGATGGTGGCCCAGGTCGACCAGATGAGCGGCGGCCGGGTCGAGCTGGGCATCGGCGCCGGCTGGTACGAGCGTGAGCACACCTCGTACGGCATCCCGTTCCCCGCCGTGGGTGAGCGCTTCGACCGGCTGGCCGAACAGCTGGAGATCATCACCGGGCTGTGGCGGACCCCGGTCGGCGACACCTACACCCACCTCGGCGACCACTATCGGCTGGTGGACGCGCCCGCGCTGCCCAAGCCCGTGCAACGGCCCGGTCCGCCGGTGATCGTCGGCGGGCGCGGCCCGAAGCGCACCCCCGAGCTGGCCGCCCGGTACGCCGACGAGTTCAACATGCCCTTCAAGTCCGTCGAGGAGACCGCCGCGGCGTACGAGCGGGTCCGCGAGGCGTGCGATCGGACCGGGCGCGCCGAGTCGGGGCGGGCCCCACTGGTGCTCTCCGCCGGGGTGGTGGTGGCGATCGGGCGTACCGACGCCGAGGCCCGCCGCCGGGCGGCGCCGCTGCACGTCAAGAGCGCCCTGCCGCCGGAGGACCCGGTGGTCGGCTCCCCCGCGCAACTCGTCGACCGGCTCGGCGAGTTCGCCGCGATCGGCGCCACCCGGGTGCACCTGCGCCTGATCGAACTCGACGACCTCGACCACCTGGAGCTCATCGCCGGCGAGGTGCTCCCCCAACTGAACGGAACGCGATGACCGACGTGGTCGACGGTACGGAACTCGGCCCGGTGGGCCAGGAGATCGTCTTCGAGAACGAGCGGGTACGGGTGTGGCACATCCGCCTGGAGCCGGGTGAGCGGCAGCCGCTGCACCGGCACGACCACCCGTACCTGGTGGTGGCCGTCCAGGGGGCGAAGAACGTGGTGCAGACGATCGACGGCACCCGGATCGACGCCGACGAGCCCACCGGCGGGGTGGTCTACCGGGACCCGGGCGCGGTCCACATGCTCACCAACGTCGGCGACACGACGTATCTGGCCCGCCTCGTCGAGTTGAAGTAACCCCAGGCAGTCGCCCCGCCGCGCCACAGTGGCGATCGGGCGCACCGGGCCGTAACGTGCGCGACATGGCCTTTCGGACGTGGGGCAGACTGCTGTTCACCGCATTCGGGGTGAGCGTGCTGGCCGGAGCCGGTCAGCTCGGCATCGCGTACGGGTTCGGGATCGTACGACTCAACGGCGCGTTCACGGATGTGAACCGGTGGCCGGCCCAGCTCGCCTGGGTCGGCTGGTTCGCCGTGACCGCCGCCGTGGTCGGCGCCGTGGTCACCGTCCGGCTCGCCCGCCGCGTCGGGCTGGCGGACGGCACCGGCGCGCAGCTCGCCGTCTCCGGCGCGGCCGCACTCGGCGCGACCGTCGTCGCTCCGCTCTGCATGCAACCCGCCCGGGCCGCGGAGCTGAGCACCGTCGACCCAGTCTGGGCGGTCGGGATCTGCGCGGTCGTCGGGGCGGTGGTCGGCGCGGGCGCCGCCTCGGCCGTGCTGCTCCGGCCGCCACTGGGCTGGAACGTCGCCCTGCTGACCGGCGCGGTCTGGCTGATCGCGCTGGTCTCGGTCGCGCGCGCTGCTGTCCACCGGGGTGCTGCGCTCCGTACGCCTCGGTGTGCTGGAGCCGTCCTGGCTGGACGCGGCCGCGGCGCAGCGGCTGGC
>NZ_JAEVHN010000548.1:0-4167 GCF_016803375.1 Micromonospora sp. 4G55 | reverse complement strand
CGGCGACGCCTACTTCCCGAGCTACGGCAACGGCGGGTACGACGTCGGGCGGTACACCGTCAAGGTCCGCTACGACCCGGCGACCGACCGGCTCACCGGCACCACCACCGTGCAGGCCACCGCCACCGCCGACCTGTCCGCGTTCCACCTGGACCTGGCCGGGCTGACGGTGCGGAAGGTGACCGTGGACGGTGCGCCGGCCCGGCACGCGCGGGAGGCCGACGAGCTGGTGGTCACCCCGGCCGCCGGGCTCACCGCCGGCAACGGCTTCACCGCCGAGATCAGCTACGAGGGAAAGCCGGAGCCGCTGGCCAACGAGGTGCTCGGCGAGGGCGGCTGGCTGCACACCACCGACGGCGCGATCGCGCTCGGCCAGCCGGAGTCGGCGAGCACCTGGTTCCCGGTCAACGACCACCCCTCGGACAAGGCGACCTACGACGTCGAGATCATCGTCCCGAAGGGGCTGACCGCGGTCAGCAACGGGGTGCCGAAGGGGCGCTCGGACGCCGACGGCTGGACCACCTGGAAGTGGTCCGAGGCCGCCCCGATGGCCAGCTACCTGAGCACTGTGGTGATCGGGGACTACCGGGTCGAGACCGGCGAGCACAAGGGGCGGCCGGTGTTCAGCGCGGTCAGCACCAAGCTCGGCAAGGGAGCCGCCGACGCGTCGATGGCCCGCACCACCGAGGTCGCCGACTACCTGGAGAGCGTCTTCGGGCCGTACCCGTTCGCCGCGTACGGCGGGGTGGTGGTCGCCGACGAGCGGATCCGGTACGCGCTGGAGACGCAGAGCCGCCCGGTCTACGGGGCGGGCTTCTTCCGGGGCGGCGAGAACACCGGCGTGGTCGCCCACGAGCTGGCACATCAGTGGTTCGGCAACAGCGTCTCGCTGGCGAAGTGGCAGGACATCTGGCTCAACGAGGGGCTGGCCACCTACGCCGAGTGGCTCTGGGCGGAGCACCTGGGCACCGGCACCGCCCAGGCGGCCTTCGACCGGCGGTACGCCGGTTCGTCCAGCCGCCTCTGGCAGACGAAACCGGCCGAGCCCGGTCGGCAGAACCTGTTCAGCGAGTCGGTCTACCAGCGCGGCGGGATGACCGTGCACGCGCTGCGGGTGGCGGTCGGCGACCCGGCGTTCTTCAAGATCCTCAAGACCTGGGCGGCGGAGAAGCGCAACGGCAACGCCACCACCGACGAGTTCGTCGCGGTCGCCGAGCGGGTCTCCGGCAAGCAACTGGACAAGCTCTTCGCCGCCTGGCTGCACGGCATCGAGCGCCCCCCGGCCCCGAAGCGTCTCTAGCCCGGGAGACCCGCCCTAGTTCTTCACCCGCAGGTCAGGATGGGCGGTGAGGAACTTCTCGGCGTCGCCGGCCTTGAGCGCGGTGAGGAACTGCCGGCCGACCGGCTTGAGCTCCTCACCCCGGTACGCGCTGCCCTTGCCCACCCCGCTGCCGGGGAGCGCGACCGGGGTGAACCGGTCGACGCTCAGCCCGCCGAGGGCGTATGCAAGGTCGACGATGCGGGGACCGCCGGCGTAGATCAGGGTGTCGCCGAGCGCGCCGACCACCTGCTGGACCCGGTCCGGCTGGCGGGCCAGGTTCTCGTCGAGGATCTTGGCGGTCAGCGCCCGGATGAGCTGCTGCTGGTGGCGCTGCCGGGCGTAGTCGCCGCCGGCGATGTAGCGCTGGCGGGCGTAGTCCAGCGCCTGCCAGCCGTTGAGGTGCCGCTGGCCCTTCTCGTAGACCATCTGCGGCCCGACGTAGCCGCCGCCGGAGGGTGCCGGGTCACGGTGCTTGCCGTCCGGCCGGCGGTGCAGCGAGACCACCCGCTGGTCGACGTAGAGGTCCACCCCGCCCAGGGTGTCCACCAGCTTGTCGAAGCCGGTGAAGGTGATCACCGCGCCGGCGTCGAACCGCAGCCCGGTGTATCCGCTGACCGTGCTGCGCAGCAGCTCGTACCCCTGGGCGACGCGGTGCTCCTTGGGCTTGCCCGGCACCCGGCTGCCGTAGCTCATCGCGTGGGTGAGCTTGGTCTTCCCGCCCTTGTAGCCCGAGGCGGGGAAGGCCGGGATGTCCACCAGCAGGTCGCGGGGGAGCGAGAAGAGGTACGCCCGGTCGAGCCCGGCCGGCACGTGCAGCACCAGCACGGCGTCGCCGTGCGGCTCCCACCCGGGGACGCTGACCCGGGTGTCCACCCCGACCACCAGCAGGTTGAGCGGCCCGGTGATGCCGGCCCCGGGTGGGGCGGTCGGGCTGGGCTCCGCGGCGGTGCTCGGGGTGGCGGTCGCGGTGGCGGTGGCGGCGACCGCGCCCGGCCGGCGCTGCGGCCCGTCCTCGCTGACCAGCCGGTTCACCACCAGGGCGCCCCCGGCGACCAGGACCACCGCGGCCAGGGCGGCCAGCAGCAGCACCCGGCGCGGTCGTCGCGCCCCTGTCTCGTGAGCCATGCCCGGCACCCCCGTTGAAACAACGCTCCGACCGGGGGCCCGAGTTGCGGGCGTGACCTGACGGATCGGTGGACCCGAGCATGATCGCGCGAAAACTGCCGCTGGCGCGATGGCTACTCAGCGGTAATGATGCGTTCATGCGGTACGACGTGGTCGTCATCGGGTCCGGTTTCGGCGGCAGCGTCACCGCGCTCCGGCTGGCCGAGAAGGGTTACACCGTCGGCGTTCTGGAGGCCGGCCGTCGGTTCGCCGACGACGAGTTCCCGCAGACCTCCTGGCGGGCCCGGCGCTTCCTCTGGGCGCCGAAGCTCGGCTGCTACGGCCTGCAACGGATCACGCTGCTCCGCTCGGCCGACCGCAGGGTCGGCGGCGGCGTCATGGTGCTCTCCGGGGCGGGGGTGGGCGGCGGCTCGCTGGTCTACGCCAACACCCTCTACGAGCCGCTGGACGCCTTCTACGACGACCCGCAGTGGCGCGGCATCACCGACTGGCGCGACGAGCTGGCCCGCCACTACGACCAGGCGAAGCGGATGCTCGGCGTCACCACGTACCCGGTCGACACCGGCGCGGACCGGGCGATGCGCGCGGTCGCCGAGCGGATGGGGGTCGGGCGGACCTTCCACGCCACCCCGGTGGGCGTGCACATCGGCCGGCCCGGCCAGCGGGTGCCGGACCCGTACTTCGGCGGCGTCGGCCCGGAGCGCACCGGCTGCACGCACTGCGGCTCCTGCATGACCGGCTGCCGCCACGGCGCGAAGAACACCCTGGTCAAGAACTACCTCTGGCTGGCCGAGCGGCTCGGCGTCGAGGTCCACCCGCTGACCACGGTGACCGCCGTCCGGCCGGCACCCGACGGCGGGTACGAGGTGCACACCGAGCGGACGGGTGCCTGGCTGCGGCGGCGCCGGCAGGTCGTCCACGCCGACCAGGTGGTCCTCGCCGCCGGGGCGCTGGGCACCCAGCGGCTGCTGCACGAGATGAAGGCGACCGGGGCGCTGCCCGGCCTCTCCGACCGGCTCGGCGAGCTGACCCGGACCAACTCCGAGGCGATCCTCGGCGCCTCGTGCCCCGCGGGCGGGCCCGCGCCGAGGGGGTGGCGATCACCAGCTCCTTCCACCCCGACCCGCAGACCCACATCGAGCCGGTGCGCTACGGCCGCGGCTCGAACGCGATGGGGCTGCTCCAGTCGCTGCTGGTCGACGGCGGCCCGCACCGGGTCCGACGCTGGCTGGGCAGCATCGTCCGGCAACCCGGGCTGGCGGCTCGGATGCTGTCGGTGCGGGGCTGGTCGGAGCGGACGGTGATCGCCCTGGTGATGCAGTCGGTGGACAACTCGCTGACCACCCGGTTCCGGCGCGGCCTCTTCGGCCGGCGGCTGGTCTCCGGCCCGGGTCACGGTGCGCCCAACCCGACCTGGATCCCGGCCGGCAACGAGGCGGTCCGGATGCTCGCCGAGGAGATCGGCGGTACGCCGGGCGGCGCGCTCACCGAGCCGTTCAACATCCCGATGACCGCGCACATCCTCGGCGGGGCGGTGATCGGGGCGTCCCCGGCCGACGGGGTCATCGACCCGTGGCACCGGGTCTACGGCCACCCGGGGCTGCACGTGGTGGACGGGGCGGCGGTCTCGGCGAACCTCGGCGTGAACCCGTCGCTGACGATCACCGCCCAGGCGGAGCGGGCGATGTCCTACTGGCCGAACAAGGGCCAGGACGACCCCC
>NZ_JAEVHN010000547.1:0-4183 GCF_016803375.1 Micromonospora sp. 4G55 | reverse complement strand
CCCGTGCGGCCGGCCGCTTCCGCCGGGTGGCCGGCCAGGCCTTCACCGCCAGCGTGACCACGACCGACCCGGTCGTCCACGCCCGTCCGGTACGGCCGGCGGCACGGCCGGCCCGCTACGGCGGCTACCCGAGCCGGGGACCGGGCGCCGCGTTCATGGTGCTCGCCACCCTGATGGCGCTGATCGTCGCGATGCTCGGCGTCGAACAGGTGACCGGCCTCAGCGTGCTGCCGGACCGGTTCATCGCCGGCCTGCGCCCGCCGCCGAAGAAGTTCCCGGTGCTGCCGGGCAGCCCACCGACCCTGATCTCGATCTCCCGGATCGACGTGCAGGCCCCGGTGCACCATGTCGGGATCGCCCCGGACGGCAGCATCGGGGTGCCCGACGCCGCCCGCGCCCAGGAGGCCGGCTGGTACGACCAGGGCCCCACCCCCGGCCAGTACGGCCCGGCGGTGATCGTCGGGCACGTCGACACCACCACCGGCCCGGCGGTCTTCCACGGGCTGCGGGACCTGCGCGACGGCGACACGGTCGAGGTGACCCGGGAGGACCGGAAGGTGGCGGTCTTCGAGGTGAACCAGGTGCAGCGCTACGGCAAGGAGAACCTGCCGGCGGACGAGGTGTTCGGCGACTTCAGCCGCCCGAACCTGCGACTGATCACCTGCGGCGGCCGGTGGGTGGGCGGCGAGACCGGCTACGCCGACAACGTGGTGGTGTACGCCTCGCTGGTGAAGGCGCGCGACCGGTGACCCGGCGGAGCCGCGCCCCGCTCAGGCGGCCTCGGGCTCGCGCAGGTCGAGCCAGTCCGCCCAGCGCGGGTCCGGCGCGCGGTGACCCAGCACCCGCCAGGCGGTGCCCTTGGGGGCGGCGGGCAGCGAGTGCAGCCGCCAGCCCAGCTCGGCCGGGGTCTTGTCGCCCTTGGTGTGGTTGCACCGGGCGCAGGCGGCGACGACGTTCTCCCAGGCGTGCCGGCCACCCCGGCTGCGCGGGAAGACGTGGTCGATGGTCTCCGCGGGCCCCCGGCAGTAGGCGCAGCGCCAGCCGTCCCGGGCGAAGATCGCCCGCCGGGACAGCCCGACGTGGGTGCGGTACGGCACCCGGACGAAGCGGGTCAGCCGGACCACGGAGGGCACCGGGAGGGCGTCGCGGGCGCTGTGCAGGACGCCGTCGCCGTCGGCGACACAGACCGCCTTGGCGGAGAGCACGAGGATGGCGGCGCGACGCACCGACACGACACACAGCGGCTCGTAGGTGGCGTTGAGAACCAGCGCGCCGGAGCCCACCGTGGGTCGTATGTCAGGCATCGTGCTCACCCTCCCGGTCCAGCTGCCCACCGCTGGCCACGCCGGCCGCGCCCCGCGCAGCGGGGAACCACGACCGACGCCGGCGGGATCACCGACGTCCGTTGCGCCAATCGTCCCTGATAAGACCCGGGATTGCACGTACTAATCCGGGCTCCCTCGTGAAGCTTTTTCGGCGCGTAGGAAGATGTCCGGTTCGCAGGCCGCCGTCCCGGCGGACGGGGGTCGCCCGTCGGTGGGTCGCCGGTGGGCCGCCGCGGGGGTTGCGGTACGAAGACAGGGTGAGTGCCACCAGCCTGACCTTCCCCGTCGCCGCCCCGACCCCCGACCCCTCACCCTCGGCCGAGTGCCTCCAGGACACGTTGTGCAAGGGCGTGCTGGACGTGACCGGCTCGGTCTGGTTCGCCGAGGGCAGCTACTGGATCCTGCTCAAGCCGCTGCGGGTCGCGCTCATCCTGCTGCTGGCGATCGCCGCCCGCTGGGCGCTGCACCGGACCATCAACCGGCTGGTCCGGACCACCACCCACGGCGCGGTGCCGACCATGCTCCGGCCGCTGCGCGAGCGCATCCCGTCGGCCTCGCTCGACCCCGCCGAGTTCATCCCCGAGCGGCGCCGCCAACGCGCCGAGGCGATCGGCTCGGTGCTGCGCAGTCTGGTCACCGCGTTCGTCTTCGGCATCGCCCTGCTGATGGTGCTCAAGGAGTTCAGCTTCGACCTGGCTCCACTGCTGGCCAGCGCGGGCATCGCCGGCGTCGCGCTCGGCTTCGGCGCGCAGAGCCTGGTCAAGGACCTCATCGCGGGTCTGTTCATGCTCATCGAGGACCAGTACGGCGTCGGCGACACGGTGGACCTGGGCGAGGCGACCGGCGTGGTGGAGTCCGTGGGGTTGCGGGTGACCACCGTCCGCGACGGTCGCGGGGTGCTCTGGTACATCCGCAACGGCGAGATCGTCCGGGTGGGCAACAAGAGCCAGGGCTGGGCCCTGGTGGTGGTGGACCTGCCGATCGGCTTCGCCGGCACCGAGGAGGCGAGCGCCGTGCTGCGTACGGCGGCGGCCTCGGTGGCGCTGGACCCGGAGCTGGCCCCGGAGATCGTCGAGGCGCCCGAGGTGCTGGGCGTCGAGCAGATGACCGTGGACGGCGCGGTGATCCGGACGGTGGTCAAGACGACCGCGGACGGGCAGTTCGCGGTGGGCCGGGAGCTGCGCCGCCGGCTGGCCGAGGCGCTGGAGAACTCGGGCATCACCGCGAAGATCGCGGCCGCCCGGCTCTACCCGGGGCTGCCGCAGACCGGCGGGATCGGCCCGGCCGGGGCGCCCGGGACGGTGGGCACCCCGGGCACCGGTCAGGGTGGCGCCACCTGACCTGCCGGGCGGGACGAAATCGGGGAGTCCGAAATCTGGGGGTCGCGGACCGCGCGGCCCCTCGGGTATCGTCCGTTCGTTCAGTCGGAGATGCGACGACCAATCCGTTCGCCCTAGCCAGTTGTCAGACGATCGGGCAGAATCCGGTGCACGCGCTCCCGCCGGAGCGTGATCATGTCCTCGCTGATCCGTAGATCTGACGACGGGGTCCCCGTCAGGCCGTCACGAGTGGCCGTTCGCGGGGCACGATGGAGGCGACGGTGTCCGACGAGCGACCCTCTCCGGACGGGCCGGCCACATTCCGGGAGGTGTTCGGCCAGTCCGAGTACCGAGCGATCTTCGTGGCCACCGTGTTCTCCTGGGTGGGCGACTACGTGGCCAAGGCCGCGGTCACCGTGCTGGTCTACCGGCAGAGCGAGTCGATCGCCCTCTCCGCCGCCGCGTTCGCGGTCAGCTACCTGCCCTGGCTGGTCGGCGGGCCGCTGCTCGCCGCGCTCGCCGAGCGCTACCGCTACCGGCAGGTCATGGTCGTCTGCGACCTGATCCGGATGGCGCTGATGGCGCTGATCGCCGTGCCGGGCGTGCCGGTGTGGGTGATCCTGGCCCTGCTCTTCGCCACCACGCTCGCCAACCCGCCCAGCCAGGCCGCCCGGTCCGCGCTCATGCCGGCCATCCTCACCGGGGACCGGCTGGTCCTCGGCCTGTCGCTGAACGCCAGCTCGGCCCAGGCGGCCCAGGTGGTCGGATACCTCCTCGGTGCCGCGTTGGCCGCGGTGAACCCGACCCTCGCGCTGCTGATCAACGCGGCCACCTTCGCCGGGTCCGCCGCGCTGACCCGCTTCGGCGTCCGCGACCGGGAACCGGCGATGACCGCCGCGCACCGCAGCCACCTGTTGCGCGAGACGGGGCAGGGCTTCCAGATCGTCTTCGGCACCCCGGTCCTGCGGGCCATCGCCGTGCTGGTCTTCAGCGCCATGCTCTTCTCGATCGTCCCCGAGGGGCTGGCCGCCGCCTGGGCCGGCGAGCGCTCCGGCGACGGGCTGGACAGCGGCGTCGCGCAGGCCGTCATCATGGCCGCCAACCCGGTCGGGTTCATCCTGGGCGGGCTGGTGGTGGGGCGGGCGGTCGCGCCGGCCCGCCGGCTCGCCCTGATGCGGCCGCTGGCGGTGCTCGCCCCGCTGGTCCTGGTGCCCACGCTCTTCGACCCGCCACCGGTGGTGGTGGCCCTGCTCGCGGCCGCCTGCGGCTTCGCCGCCGCCGGCCTGCTGCCGACCGCCAACGGGCTCTTCGTCCGCGCCCTGCCCAACGGCTACCGGGCCCGCGCCTTCGGCGTGATGGCCACCGGCATGCAGGTGATCCAGGGCGCCTCGGTGCTGATCACCGGGCTGCTCGCCGACCGCTTCTCCATCCCCCTGGTGGTCGGCCTGTGGAGCGTCGCCGGCGTGCTGCTGATGCTGGTGACGGCCCTGCGCTGGCCGGACGGCGAGACCATCGACGCGGCCGTCGCGGCGGCGACCG
>NZ_JAEVHN010000546.1:0-4212 GCF_016803375.1 Micromonospora sp. 4G55 | reverse complement strand
AAACTGAGACAGAACACTAGTCTGCCCAGGCCGACTGTCAGCTGGCCCAAGTCGCGCCTCTGGCTCATGAAACAGACAGACGCGGACATCGATCTTTATCGCTAACGGGCCGAATTCCGCATCGCCGCCGCCCTGACGGTCGAGGCACGTACGGTCGCGGTCCAGGTGGAGCACACCATGGTCGGACTCGACGCCTCGCCTCCTGATGACTGTCAGACAGCCGGGACCCGGGGTGCACGGCGTTACATCCTGAAGGGTTGATGACTATGACGACGACCTACTCGGGTCCTGCGAGGCTGATCCTGGTCGACGGCGCATGCATATCCGGCATGGCTTCCCTCAGTACCAACCAGCGCGGAGGACTCAACGGCTGGGGCGGCACGTTCCGTCCGGACGAGATCACGACAGACCTTCGCAACGCAGTCGAAGGGCTGCAATTGGAACTGCCCTACGATCGGATGGGGACAGTCGCCGTCACCGGCATACGCAAGCTACTCGCCACGCAGGTGTTGGTGTCGTTGGCAGGCCGCGGACCCGCACCATTCTGATCGTGCGCCGCACGGCCGCCGCTACATCGCCGCCGCGACGCGGTCACTCTGCTCTGACGCAGCGACGAGGGCAGGACCGTGTTGATCGGGAGACTCTGCCAGGAACCGTTAACTCTCATGCCGCCGATCGTGCGCGCCGACAACCTCGGAGGCGTCTGGGCCTGGTGCGTGCAAGCGCGGACGCGGTGGCGAGAGGTCGGCCGAGCCGGCGGGCTGTTGGCCGCCGATGCTGCAGGTTCAGCGACCGGGGTCTAGCTCGGGCCGCGGCCAGCACGGTCAACCCAAGGGATGGGGGCAGATCAAGATCCCTCCCCGTGGCCGTTTGTGTCACGGCGCAGTTGTCGTGGCGCAAACGAGCGCAGTCCGGGATAGCCTTGCTGTATATGGCTACCTATCGCAGCGCCTCAGTGCTTCTCTCCTCGGACGGCACCAGGACCCCCGGCACCGCCGCGCTCTTCGTCGAGCCCGCCCGCAAGGGTGGGATTCCGCCGTGGGCAGGCGACTTCCGACCCGCCAACAGCGCCGGCAATGGCCCCAAGAACGCGGTTGGGAAGACCCTTACGTTGGAGCTGCCCGACGGTAGCACCGGCAAGGTCGTGGTCCAGAGCCTCAAGCGCGGGAAGGGAGGCGTCGTGCTGGCGTTGATGGGCGAGGACGCGCCCCCCTTCTGATCAGGAAACTGATCGCCACCGACGGCACCCGGCAGCCAGCAGCGGGCGGCCCGGGCGAGGGAGAAGTAGCCGGCGCCGCTGGAGAGGGACGGCATGCAACCCTGTCGATGTCAATGCGTTCGGATAGCCGCCGGGCGCATTACCTGACCGGTGGCTGGGCATCGACGAAGGTCAGGTGTACTGATCAGCCGCGATGCGGGCGGTTCGGGCGCCAAGGCAAGTCACCCCCAGCTATCACGATCTCGGCTCGACTCGGACAGCGATAGTCGTCGAAGTCGATGGCCGGATCGAGGCAGGGTGCCGGACCTCCGGGATCAGTCGTTGAGCGTCGTTATGGACCTGTGCACGGTCGGGTCCCGTTGGGCGCGTTGGCCCGTACGCCGACACGTGCCGGGCCAGAACGTAGTCGTAGCAAAACCCGCCCCCCTGATTGGCCGCTGCTGCCAGCGGTGTGGCTGCTCGGCGAGGTAGCACCCGCAAGCGGAGACGCCGGGCATTGCTGGCATCAGTTCGGGTAGCTGGTTGGCTCAGGTTGCCGACGGCCGAGCTTGGATTGGTGCAGGGTCTGATTTGTCGGGGTGCTGTGGTGATGGCGCGGCGCTGTCGGGTGTGGCGGGCTGCGGGTCGCCCTGCGGCGGGTCGACCTCGATGAAGCCCAAGAGCCGTTCGATGAGTCGCAGTGCCTGGGTGCGGTAGCGGTCGGCGAAGCCGCGACAGATCGCGGGCTGCGCGTCGGGGTGCTTGTAGTGGGGCAGTGTCGAGTGGCAGACGATGAACGACTCGCGGGCTCGGGCTTCGGCGACAAGGTCGCGCAGCCGGCCTGGCGCGAGATGCATTTTGTTGCCGAGGGCGAACACGCAGGTGTCGCACTGCCGCGACAGCAGCCGCGACTTACCGAGGTCGGGGTCGCCGACGCTGAGGCCAGCACTGGCGGGCTTGTTGAGCTCGTCGGGCTCGTCGGGCTCGGACCAACGTTTCATGATTTCTCCTGCTGCATGTGGGCAGGGGGCGCCGCCATAGGCGACGCCCCCCCGGGGCATGTCGGGGTGAGCGAGGGCGGGCAGACCGCGTCTGGCGGTGGTTGAGGGCAGGAGCGGCCAGACCAGCCGCGCCGTTGGGCGGAGCCAAATGTGTCTGGCCCGATCCGGTCAGGTGTGCGCGGCGGGCGGGTGGACGGCGACGAGGAGCCGGTCGACGGGCGGCCAGCCGTCGGCGGCGGGCTGCCAGGCTTCGGCCTGGCTGATGCTGGCGAAGGGGCCGACCACGGTGAGCTGGGTGCGGTCACGGTCGAGGAGGACCAGCGCGAAAGCTGTGCTGTCGAGGGTGCTGGTGCGGGCGGCTGCCGCAATAGCGGGCGGGATGCTCAGCCACTCGTCGGGGCTGATGTGCGGCTGGTTGGGGTGGTGCAGGGCCACGGGTGTGGTGGCGGCGATGTCGGCGTCGTGCATCGCCAGGTGGGGGGCGTAGTCGGCGGCTGCGGCACGGCCGGGGATGGGGCCGTGCAGCGACATTGCGGTGGTGGTGGCGGCGAGCAGGGCGTGGGGTTGACGGTCTTCGACGGTGTCGAGCAGGGCGAAGGTGAACGCATCCCGGCTGCCGATGTCGATCAGGGTGATCATGGCGGGTCGGCCAGTGGTGGCGTTGTCCCAGCCGACGACTTCGAAGTGGTCGCTGGTGAGGGTGAGGAACCGCTGGTAGGCACGGTTGGCGACGTCGAAGGGGTAGTCAGTGTTGAGCATCGGATGGGCTTTCTGACGGGCGGTCAAGGACTCGATGGACGGTGGGCCGCAGGTGCCACTAAGCCGGGCCAGGACCGAGGCGTGAACCGAGTTGGCAAGACGGGCGTGGGACGCGGTCGGCGGCTTGGCTTAGCGGGCGAGGACGGCGACGGTGTCGCCGAGGAGCAGCGGCGCTCCGTCGGGGCCTTTGATGTAGGAGTGGATCCAGATGCGGTAGGGCTGCCCGTCGGGGTTGACGAGGCGTCGCCAGTGCCCGCGCACGAGGAATCGGACGCGGTAGTGCCACTTCGCTTCCCCGTCGGTGGGTTCGGCGACGGGGTTGGTGCGTCGCAGCATCACCACGCGGGTGTCGTGGCGGAGGCTGGCGCGTAGCGCGCGGCGGCGGGCGGGCCGGTCCAGCGGCGGGGCGGCGACGGTGGCGATGGGTTGTTCCTGGATGCGCCAGAACGCGTAGAGCACCGCCGCGACGGCCCTCATCCGCAGCGTCGACTCGTCGATGCAGAATCGGCCGTCCGGGGCGGACTCCCAGTCACCGTCGACCGGCTGGTGGTCCTTTCCGATGGCGGCGATGGGGGTGCCGATGGGGATCTCGGCGAAGGAGTTCAGCACGTAGGGGCCGAACTGCGCGGCGAGGTCCGGCGCTTCGGCGAGTTGCTGGCGGCGGCGGACGGCGGCGGGGTCGAGCGGGTCGTCGCGGTCTGCCCACCCGGTGATCCACCAACCGGTCCGGCCGCTGCCGGTGTTGTGCCATTTGGCCCAGGTGATGGCGCCGATGGACGTGACCTCGCCGTGCACGCCGCGTTCGTAGATGGGTTCGGGCAGGAACAGCACCCCGGCGTCGCTGGGGGCGACGTCGTTGCCGACGACGTCGCCGGTGAGGTCGAGGGCTTGCGCGGCGGCGGCGATGATCGCGGTCATGGCCGGGGCGAGGACGTAGGGCTCGCCGTGCTGCCACGGCTCGTGCGCGACGCGGGTGAACGCGCCCAGCACGTCGCTGTGCCGGGCGGGATAGTCGGGGTCGTGGTCGAGGCGGGGTTCGAGGAATGCCCGCAGGTACTGCTGGGCGAATCGGCTACGGGAGTATTCGGTCATGCGCAGGCGCAGGTCCACTGCCGCGCGGGCATAGCCGGCGAGGGTCGACTCGGTACGGAAACTCACGGTCCCTCCGAGGAGGTCGGGGGCAGCGGCGGCTGGCGCGTCGCCGCTGCCACGGGGCAGATTGTCGGTGCGCGGGGCGCGCTCAGGCGGCACGCG
>NZ_JAEVHN010000545.1:0-4227 GCF_016803375.1 Micromonospora sp. 4G55 | reverse complement strand
GCGCGGACGACCGGTCGAGCCGCCCGCGTTGGTGGGCCGCTGGCACGACCGGGAGAAGGAGGGCCGGCACGTGCTCAGGCGAGGCCGAGCGGCGGGTGGCGAAGCTGGCCGCGTTGGGGCACACCAACCGGGAGATCAGCCAGACGTTGTACATCACCGTCAGCACCGTCGAGCAGCACCTGACGCGGGTCTACCGCAAGCTCGGCATCACCCGGCGCACCGACCTGCCGGCCGAGCACGAGCTGCGCAAGCGCCTCTCGGAGTCCCGTGGCGAGGGGGCCACCGGGCTGCTCCACGCCGGGCAGGACTGGGAGGAACTGGCGGGCTGAGGGGACCGCGCCCGTCTGGAGCAACCGGGACCGTGCTCCGGGCGGGCGCTCCGCTGTCCGGGCACACCACGCTCCCGACCGGAGCGGTCGGGACGCCGTCGTATGTCCAAAGGTCCGCGGAAACCGTCGACCGACAGGCCGGCCGGCGGCCGCGCACGTCAGGGGGCGCTAGGGGTTTCCGCGGGTACGGGCCTGCACCAGCATTGCCTCACACGGGCGGCACGGGTCAGTGGCCGACCCGGGCCTCGGTCACCTGGCCCGTGACGCCCAACGCGGTGAGGCTCGCCCAGATCGTGCCCGGGGTGGCGAAGTTCTCCAGGCTCAGCAGGTCGTCGACGAACCGCACCCGGTACGTCGACTCCAGGTCGGAGATCAGCTCCACCGTGGCCATCGAGTCCAGGCCGAAGTCGCGCAGCGGGGTGTCCTCGGTGAGGGTGTCGGTCGGCGACAGGAAGGCCAGGTAACCCCGCAGGATCCCCTCGAACCGTTCGTCCAGCATGGGTCACTCCGAATCTGTCGGAACCGGTGTCGGCGGTGACCTCGATACAAGTACCTGCCCGTGCGGCCGACAACCCCTGTCGCCCCTTACTGTTGGAGCACCGGATGGTAGACGTGGACGGTCCCGCCCTGTCGGCGCGTTTCCTTCGCGGCCTGGCGGCCAACCCCACCGGCACGGCCCTGCGGGTCGGATCCCGCGCCGTGAGCTACGCGGAACTGCACGAGCTGGCGCTGGCCCGGGCCGGTGCCCTGCGCGCCGCCGGGGACCAGCCGCCGGAGGCGGTCGCGGTGCTCACCGGCAAGAGCGTCGAGGCGTACGCGGGAATCCTGGCCGTGCTGTACGCCGGCGCCACGGTCGTACCGTTGCACGCCGGCTTCCCGGTGGCGCGGACCCGGCGGATGCTGGAGGTCTCCGGCGCGACCGCCGTGGTGGCCGACGAGGCCGGCCTGGCCACCCTCGGCGAGCTGGCCGGCGCCGGGCTGGAGCTGCCGGTGCTCGCGCCCGGCCTGGACGCGACGCGGTGCCCGGCGCGGCGCGGATCCCGCTGGGCGACCGGCCCCTCGACGCGCCGCTGCCGGTCACCGCATCGCAGGTGGCCTACGTGCTGTTCACCTCCGGCTCCACCGGCCGGCCCAAGGGCGTGCCGATCACCTACGGCATGACCGACCACTACTTCCGGCTGGTGGACCGGCACTACGACTTCGACACCACGGACGTCTTCTCGCAGACCTTCGACCTGAACTTCGACTGCGCGGCGTTCGACATGTTCTGCGCCTGGGAAGCCGGGGCGGCCGTGCAGCCGGTGCCCGCGCAGGCCTATCGGGACCTGCCCGGCTTCCTCGCCGAGCGCGCGGTGACCGTCTGGTTCTCCGCGCCGAGCGCGATCACCCTGATCCGCCGGCTGGGTGGCCTGCGCCCCGGCGGCATGCCGGGGCTGCGCTGGAGCCTGTTCGCGGGAGAGGCGCTGCGCGCGGCGGACGTGGCCGACTGGCACGCTGCCGCCCACCGGTCCACGGTGGCCAACATCTACGGCCCCACCGAGCTGACCCTCACCATCACCGGCCACCGCTGGTCGCCGGAGACCTCGCCGGGGCTCTGCGTCAACGGGCTGGTGCCGATCGGGCGCCTGCACGAGGGGCACGACGCCCTGCTGCGCACCCCCGACGGGGAACTGTCCGACCACGAGGGTGAACTCTGCGTCACCGGCCCGCAGATGACCCCCGGCTACCTCGACCCGGCCGACGACGAGGGGCGGTTCCTCGACCACGACGGGCGCCGCTGGTACCGCACCGGCGACCGGGTGCGCCGGCTGGCCAACGGGGAACTCATCTACCTCGGCCGGTGGGACGCCCAGGTGCAGGTCAACGGCTGGCGGATCGAGCTGGCCGAGATCGAGCACGCGCTCGCCGGCTGCCCCGGCGTACGGGACGCGGTGGCGGTCACCCGGACCGTCGACGGGCTGGTGGAGATCGTCGTCTACTACACCGGCGAGCCGGTGCCCGCCGCCCAGCTCGCCAAGCAGCTCGCCGAGATCCTGCCGAAGGGGATGCTGCCCCGCCGGTACACCCACCTCGACGAGTTCCCGCTGAACTCCAACCGGAAGATCGACCGCGGCCAGCTGGCCCGGGCGGCCGCAAGCTGATCGGCCGGCCCCGATCGGCACCGGTAGGGGCTGGTAGGGGATTCGGAAAGCAGCGCCCCGCCGTAATTCTGGTCGGGTGGCAGAAGAGGGTACGGAGAACCGGGGAATCCCCGCGTCGGTCGCCCGTCTGGCGGGCCTGCCGGGACCGGAGCAGACGCGCGTCCTTGTCGACCTGGTCCGCGCGCAGGCGTCGGCCGTGCTGCGGGAGATCGGCGCCGACGACGCGCCGGACACCGTCGACGCCGGCCGGCCGCTGCGCGAACAGGGCCTGGACTCGCTCGGACTGGTGCAGCTGCAACGGCAGCTCACCGCCGCCACCGGCCTGACCCTGCCACCCACCGTCGGCTTCGACCACCCGACCGCGGTCGCCCTCGCCGACCACCTGCGCACCCTGCTGCTGGGCGAGGGTGCGGACCCCGCCGAGTCGGCCCCGACCGGCCCGCCGGCCGAGGAGGAGCCGATCGCCGTGGTCGGCATCGGCTGCCGCTACCCGGGCGGGGTGGACTCCCCGGACCGGCTGTGGGCCCTGGTCGCCGACGAAGGCACCGTGGTCACCGGCTTCCCCACCGACCGGGGCTGGGACCTCGACCGGCTCTACCACCCCGACCCGGACCACCCCGGCACCACGTACGTGCGGCACGGCGGCTTCCTCGACGACGCCGCCGGCTTCGACGCCGAGTTCTTCGGCATCAGCCCCCGCGAGGCCAGCGCCATGGAGCCGCAGCAACGGCTGGTGCTGGAGACCGCCTGGGAGGCCCTGGAACGGGCCGGCATCGACCCGCAGTCGCTGCGCAGCAGCCGCTCCGGCGTCTTCATCGGCGCCGACCCGCAGGACTACGGCATGCGGCTGCACGAGGCCCCGGACGGCCTCGACGGCTACCTGATGACCGGCAACTCGCCCAGCGTCGTGTCCGGCCGGCTGGCGTACGTGCTGGGCACGGAGGGGCCCACGCTGACCGTCGACACCGCCTGCTCGGGCTCGCTGGTCGCGTTGCACCTGGCCGTCCGCTCGCTGCAACGCGGCGAGTGCACCCTGGCGCTGACCGGCGCGGCGTCGGTCCTGGTCAACCCCGGCGCGTTCACCTCGTTCAGCCGCCAGCGCGGGCTCTCCCCGGACGGCGTCTGCCGCCCCTTCGCCGCCGCCGCCGACGGCACCGCCTGGGCCGAGGGCGTCGGCATCTTCGTCCTCGAACGACTCTCCGACGCTCGCCGCCACGGCCACCCCGTGCTTGGCGTCATCCGCGGCACCGCGATCAACTCCGACGGCGCCAGCAACGGCCTGACCGCCCCGAACGGCCGAGCCCAGCAGCGGGTCATCCGGCAGGCGCTGGCCGACGCCGGGCTCACCCCCGCCGAGGTGGACACGGTGGAGGCGCACGGCACCGCCACCACCCTCGGCGACCCGATCGAGGCGCAGGCCCTGATCGCCACGTACGGGCGGGCGCACCGGGCCGACGCCCCGCTCTGGCTCGGCTCGATCAAGTCCAACCTCGGCCACGCCCAGGCCGCCGCCGGGGCCGCCGGGCTGATCAAGGTGCTGATGGCGATGCGGCACGGCACCCTGCCCCGCACCCTCGGCGTGGACGCACCGACCCCGCACGTCGACTGGTCCGCCGGCACCGTGCGACTGCTCACCGAGGCCCGGCCGTGGCCCGCCGACGGCGCTCCGCGCCGCGCCGGCATCTCCTCCTTCGGGGTCAGCGGCACCAACGCGCACGTCATCGTCGAGGAGCCGCCGCCGGCCGAGCCGGCACCGG
>NZ_JAEVHN010000544.1:0-4231 GCF_016803375.1 Micromonospora sp. 4G55 | reverse complement strand
GGTGGTCGGTCCGGACGGGCGCAGCGCCGGTCACGTGCTCGCCGCCGGGCCGGTGCCGCTGGACCGAGGACGTCTGCGCCTGGATCCTCAACCTGGGGGTGGCGCCGGCGGCGCAGCGTCGAGGGCTGGGACGGGCGCTGCTCGGCCACGCGTTGCACGGGGGCGCGGGGCGGCCCGGGGCTGCCCCGGGTGGGCCTGTCGGTGGCCGACGGCAATCCGGCCCGCCGGATGTACGACGAGGCCGGATTCCGCCCGGTGGCGCGGGTGCTCACCGTGGCACTGCCGGGCGACGACGGGTCGCCGGACGCGCTGCCCTGACCGGGCGCACCGGGGTACGCCCGTGGGCGCGCGGAACACGTGCGGGCGCGCCGGAATCCTCCGACGGGCGCCCGTCCTCACTGTTCCGGGCCCTGCCCGGCGTGCGGGATCAGCGTGTCGACCCCATGCCGAAGCGGTTGCGCCGGCGCCACACCAGGCTGCCCAGCATCAGGACCGCCCCCGCGCCGACGAGACCGCCGCCGACCTTGAGCGGGGTGCCCATGCTGTCACCGGTGACGGGGAGCTGCTGGTGCCCGCCCTTCTTCCTCGGCAGCACCTTGAGGAAGGCGCTGAACTGGCAGCCGGCCGCGGTGAAGGTGTAATTGCCGATTTCGGTCGGCCGGAAGGACACGGTGAACTGGCCCGCCGCGTTGGTCTGCGCGGTGAGGTGCCCCGGGGCCGGCTGCGGGAAGGCCACCGCCGCCATCGCGACGGTGCTGCCGTCGCTGCGGCGGGCCGGCGCCTGACCGGGGATGGAGGCGGCGAGGGGCGTCAGGCTCACGTCGATGTCGACCGTCTGGTTGGGACCGAAGCCGGTGCCCCTGAGCACCACGGTCTCGCCGATCTTGATCGTGGTCCGGTGCACCTTCAAGCAGCCCGGCTTCGGCACGTAGTCGTCGGGCGGTGGCTGGGGCGCGCCAGGGGCCGGCTGCGGCTGCGCCGCCCCCGCCGCGGTCGCGCCAGCACGACGGCCAGGCCGGCCGTGAGCGCCATAATGATGCGGGATAGCCGCATGGTGGTCTCCTCCTACTGGTTGCAGCTTGGTGCGGATACAACTTGGGTGGTCCATGGGGTGGCTGTGGGGGTGAGCCAGAGCTCAGGGGTACCGGCGGTGTTCCTGCCGGTCAGCAGGTCGACGTCGAGCGTCCGGGTGGCCCCGGGCGGGACCTCGACGTTGGCGACGCCCACCTGCCGGCGCCGCTCGGTGCCGCTGCCCAGGGCAGCGTCCGCCCCGTCGATCCGGGCGCCCATCACGGCGCCGCCGGCGGGGCTGAAGACGTACACCAACGTGCGGATGGTGTACGGGTCGCCAGCCTTCCCGAGACCGAGCACCGACCTGGTCAGGCCGGACGTCGGCGCCGAGGAGTGCAGGCTGAACCGCAGGCGCAGCTGACGGCGCCCCTCCTCCTGGCACTCACCGACGGTCAGTTGCGCCGTCGGCTTCAGGTAGTAGCCGAGCTTCGCGCCGCTGCCGTCGTTGAGGAACACCCCCACGCTGGGCACCGTCTCGTGCTCGGGCAGGATCCCGCTCACCCGGCTGTCGCCGAAGATGCGCTGTTCTCCTGATCGGGCACTCCAGAACAATATCCTTCGTTCCGCTATAGAGCGGTCGAAAGCGGACAAAATAGCCTTTGGGTTGACTTTCGCGGCAAGAAAGGCGTCGAAGACGGCGGCGGCCGCCGCCGCGTAGTAGGCGTCCTGCTCCTTCAGGCTCATCGTGCGGTAGGTGTCCGAGAGCAGCGTGCGCACAACGGTGTCGGAGGCGAGCTTCGGGCCGCCCGACACCGTGACAGGGCCGGTCGCGGCGAGCAGGTACGACAGGGCCACCGGGTCCACCGCCAGCACACCGTCCACGGTGGTGCCGGTACGGCGCCGGACCATCTCCCGGTAGAGCTTCGCCGCGGTCGGGAAGTGCGGGGTCAGGTTGACGTCCGCCGGGTAGATCGCGGGCAGGTCGGTGTAGAGCTGACGGGTCTCGGCGGGCAGGGTGGCGACCGGCGGATCGAATCGCTCCAGGTCCACCGCGGCGCCCTGGGTGACCATCTCCACCCGGCCGTTGTCGGCGCGGATCACCGCGTACGCCCCGAACATGCCGCCCGTGGCGCGCAGCTCGGCCGGGTTCTGCGAGACGAGCAGGTAGGTACGGCGCCCGTCGGCGCCGAGCAGCGACGGAAGCACCCGGGCACCCTGGTCGGCCGCCCCGGTCAGACCGGCCAGTCGGTCGATCTCCGCCCGCAGGCCGGTCAGGGCCGTTCGTATTTGATCCACCAGGTCCGCGGTCGGCACTGCGTCGAGGCGGTTCCGGGTCTCCCGCACGACGGTGTTCACGTCGGCCAACTCGGTCGAGACCGCCCGCAGCCGACCCACGTCCAAGCGCCCCTCTTTCGGCACCAGGGTGGCGAGATCGGTCCCCACCAGCGTGGGGAAGGCCCGTCGGGCGAGGTCGTCGATGGCGACCGCGATCTGGCGTACCGCTCCCAGGTCGTCACCGGCGTACGGGGAGCGCTGCCCCAGCCACCAGCCCGGGTCGCCGGTGGCGTCGCGGGCCGCCCCGGCCTGCTCCTGCAGTGCGGCGAGCGTGCGCTGCGCCCGGACGGTGTCCCCGCCGACGATCTGCGCGCTGAGCTCACGGGCCAGACCGGCGGCGTTGAGCAGGTGCGCCCGCGCCTGCCAACCCCGGAACCCGACCCACCCGGCGCCCGTCAGGAGCAGGGACCCGACCACGAGTCCGGCGAGCGACGCTCGCCGGATCCGCGCCCTGGTCCGTCGTCGCAAGCGCCTCCGGCTGCGACGCGACACACCGCTCTCGGTCACACCACTCTCCACTCCGAAACGGACAAAATTACGATTCGTCAATTTTCTAGCACGAACCACGCAGTCGGCCTGGCGATTTCACCGCTTTGAGGGCGTAAAAGATGTCGTGCGAGGATCGTTCGGGTGATCACCTGCGGTGCCGCGCGACGGCCACCTGGTTCAGCATTTCCTCCACCCGGTCGACACCCGCCCGCAGCGACATCTCCCGCAGATACGTCTCCCGTCCCCGCCGCCCCATCTCGGAGCGAGCCGCGGACGGGATGGTCGAGGCGAGCCAGAACCGGTCGGCCAGCGTGGCCCAGTCCTCGGGCGGGCAGGACAGCCCCGCCCGGGCGCGCTCCACCAGCTCCACGGTGTCCCCGCCGGCGGAGGCGATCACCGGCGCCGCGCAGGCGAGCGCGGCCTGCAGCTTGCCGGGCACTGTGCCGCGCAGCTCGGGCAGGTCGCGGAGCATGACCAGCTGGTAGTCGGCGGCCGCGTACAGCTCAGGCATGTCCAGCGGCGACCGGCGCTCCACGAATCGGACGTTGTCCGCCCGCAGTTCGGCGGCGAGCCCCCGCACCCGCCGCTCCTCCGCGCCCGAGCCCACCAGCACCAGGTCCGTCCGACCGTCGAGCGCCGCCGCCGCCCGGACCGCCGTCTCGAGCCCCTGCCGTACCCCGATCGTGCCGGCGTGCATGACCACGCACCGGCCGTCGCGCCGGACGAACCCCTGCGCGGCGCGGCTGGGTCGTACCGGCTGGAAGATCCGCTCGTCGGTCCAGTTGAGCACCACCCGCACCCGGGCGGGGTCGACGCTGTCGGCGAGCACCAGGTCCCGCATGGACGGCGCGGTGACCGCCAGGGCGTCCGCCTCGCGCAGCACCCGCCGCATGGTGGTGGCGAGCCGTCCCGGCCCGCGCTGCCGCTGCGCACCGTCACCGGCCACCTCCCCCTCCGGCCAGAGGTCCTGCACGTGTAGCACGGTGGGCACCTTGCCGAGCATCCGCATCAGCGCGGCGGTGGCGAACGTCGTCGCGGGCAGCTGGAAGACGTAGAGCACGTCGATGTCGGCCAGGTAGCGGCGCCCAACCATCGCCACGCTGCCGGCGAAGGAAAGGTGACTGGCCATCCGCGCGCCCGCCGAACCGTCGCCGCCGGCGTAGCGGGGCACCCGTCGTACGGTCAGCCGCTCGCTGCGCGTCAGGTGCCGCCAGCGCTGCCGCCAGCCCGGATAGACGTGCCCGCCGGGATAGTCCGGAAAGCCGGTCAGCACCCGCACCTCGTGCCCCCGGGCGGCCAGCTCCTCGGCGAGGCTGCCCGGGATGAAAGCCGGTTCGGGCGGGAAGTGGTACGACAGGATACCGATCTTCATCAGCGGGTCCCCCTCGGCGGCGGG
>NZ_JAEVHN010000543.1:0-4238 GCF_016803375.1 Micromonospora sp. 4G55 | reverse complement strand
GAGCGCGATGACGTCCGTCGCGGCCTCCTCGACGACGGCGTGGCCGTCGATCTCCAGCTGGCGCAGTATGGCCGTCTTACCGGATCCGGGGGCGCCGGTGAGGATGTACGCAGGCATGGTCCCTCCGATGACATGACAGGCAGGAGGCAACCGCACGATTCCGGGCCGTCGGGCGCGCAAAAGTGGAAGTGCAATTTGGCTGGCCACAAGAAAGCCGAGAGCTGGGCTCCATCGGCGTGGTGCCTGCCAAAAGGCTACTTGAACGACAGCACGCTGTCATCGGCAGATCCGCACCGCGAGCCGCGAGCGGTCACGTAACCCTGCGTAGCGCGCGGATCGCGGCAGATCCGGATGCCCGAGTCAGGCACACCGGTATTCTCTCGGACGGCTCCGCTCTCTGCGGTCTCGGATGACAACCTTGCCGGGCCCGGTGGTGTTGGTGCAGTGCGGGCCGTGCACGTCGAGGCTGGCGAGATCGGTTGTGATCGCGGCCGAGCCGAAGTAGGCGGGATCGAGGATGTAAGCCACACGGGTGCCGGCTCCGGCGGGAGCGGAGAACTCCGCAGGTGGCTCGACCGGCCGTAAGCCGATGAGGCTCTGCCGAAAGCCGTGGCCATGTCGCCAGACTTCGACGATGGTCTGCGAACTCACGGCCGCCGCCGCGGCGCTTGACCAGCGATCGCAGGTGAGCAGCGAGTCGTAGTAGCCGAGCTTCGGCATGCCCCGGCCGGTCAGGATGTCCGCCTGGTCGTCGGTCACCGAGAAGACGAGATCAGCGGTGATCTCCGCTACGACGTCGGGCGTGTGGCTCGCGGCGACCCTGGTTGCCGGATGAAACGCGTGCCCGACAACCGTGCAAAGCACCCGAGTCGCCAGACGAGGATCTTCCCTGCCTACCCCGAAATACATACCGGGCAGCTTGCGTACGGATTCGTCGAACTCCAGGAGCGTGATCTTCGCGAGGCTGTAGTCAGGCTCCGTCACGCCACCACGCTATCCCGGCAAGGCACACGCGCTCATCGGCAGAAGCGGATGGGTCGCCCGGTCGATGCCGCGTCGCTCGTCACGGAACGTCATGGCAGGCTGCCGGCCCTTCCCGTGGATCTCGCTGAGTCCGCTGGGTAGGTTCGCGAGCGGTTGGAGCGTCGAGCTGCCCGGCTCATCCCATCGCCCATCTGCACGACGCTGTGCACGTTCAGCTGTAGCTGGCTGTGCACATTGACCCGTACGCGGACAAAACCATCTGGCAGATCCCCGTGCACGGTCGGCGCCCGGCCGCCGGGCTGCGGCGGGTCTACCCGGGCCGCAACACCACCTGGACGCTGCTGAATGCCGCGCTGACCCGCCGCCTGCCCTCGGGGCTGCTGCGCACCTCGCACCGGGTCACCGGCCTCGACGCCCCCGCCGGGCAGCCGGTGCTGCACTTCTCCAACGGACACGCCGCCGCCTGCGACCTGGTGGTGTTCGCCGACGGGAGGTCTTCCACAGGCCGGCGGCTGCTCGACCCCGACCGGGTCCTGCGCTACGCCGGCTACGTCGCCCACCGCGGCCACACCCGCACCCCCGCCACGGGCCTGCGCGACTTCGTGCGCTGGAGCCGGGCCCCGGATGCCAGTACAACGTCGCCCCGGTGCCTGGCGGCTTGGACTGACCTTCTACCTCCACGCCAGCCCCGCCGAGTACACCGACCGGTTCGGCGCCCCGCCCACCCGCCGGCTGTTCGCCCTGCCGCAGCACGTCAGCCCCGCCGCCCGCGCGCACGTCGACGCTCACGCCCGGCAACTCCTGCCGGCCGAGCACGCCGCCACGCGGGGCCCCGCCATCGGCGCACGCCTCGGCCTCGGCAGCGCAGCCGACATCACCCGATAGCCCGGCCGTCCCGATAGGGGCTCGCGGCCCAGTCAGCCGCGAGTCCCTTCCGGCTTGCGCAAGCAGGCCGCCGCGCCTGTCCGGCCCGAGCTGACCACCCATCTCGCATGCGAACCAGAAGGACGTTCCTGTCATGGCCCTGCATCTCTACTTCGACCTGACCCAGACGCTGCGACTGGCTGAGCACGCCGTCGCCGCCAACGAGCACGCACCCTCCTTCACCGAGCACGAAGACGGCATTGCCTGCCCCGGCGCGCTGGTGTGGGTCCACGACCAGGGCGTCTACCTGATGTCCAGCGGCCTGCCCCGCCTCAGGGACCCGAACCGTCCCGACTCCAGCCTGATCGTCTACGCCCACGGTTGGAACCCCGACACCGCTGGCCACCGCCGAGATGCGGACCTCGGCGGGGACGACTTTGCCGAACACCTGCACCTCACCGAGCAGCCCACCCCGCTGATCACCACCCTGCGCACCGCCGCAGCTGCCGACTACCGGTGGCTGCACCTGAGCGTGCACCCCGACACCGACGAGGTCCGCATCAGCCGGACCCTGCGCCACCAGCCCTGACACGACCGCATGGCCCCGCCGCCCACACCCTGTGCGGCGGGGCCATTTCCGTGATCCGAGGAGAAGCCTGATGAGCACGCCCGAGGCGACCACACCGCAACCGCCGACCCTGGAATCCGTCCTCCGCGACGCCTGGGTGGCTTTCCACCCTGCCCAACCCGCCCCGCTGGGATGGCTCACCCATACCACCGCCCAGCTTCACGCCTACCTGCGCGACCACCCCACCCCGCCGCTGCCGCAGCCTCCCGCAGGCGGCGACACCGACTCGCTGGCCCATTTCCGCCGCGAGGTGTGGCAGGCGCTGCGCGAGGCCGCCAGCACGCACGACATCGACGCCGACGCCGCCGACCGGGTCCTGCACGCATTGGACCTGCCGGCGCTACCCCGCCGCTGGCAGGTCGTCTCACCCTGCCCGTCCTCGTCGAGGTCATCGCGACCAGCCGCGAGGGCGCCTTCGACACCGCCGAAGCCGCCGTCGAGACCGCCCTCACCGGCGCCGAGCTCGACGTGCGCTTCGAGTGGGACGGCAGCGAACGCGACGACGCCGACCCCGGCGACCTCGACACCACCGCCGCCGAACCGGCCGAGCTGAGGTGACCGCCGTACCCGGCCCGCACGGCACCGCGCCGCCTATCAACCGCTACAAGCTCGAGGAGAACTCCCAGTGACGCTGCACCTTGTCCGCGAATACACCGGCCACGACATCACCGACGACGCGGTAGCCGGCGCGCGACAGCACGATGGCGCGCTGCCGGTGCTCGCCGACACCTGCCACACCCTCACCGCCACCGAGGCTGACCTCGCGCGCTGCGACGACGACACTGTTGGCGCACACCTCGCCGACCTCCATCGCGCCCTGTCTGCTGGAGCTGGCGAGCAACCCGATCGGTGTGCTGCAGGCCCAGGGACCGCGCTTGGACGCCCTGATCGCCCAGCGCGCCGCCCAGATCAGCCACCTGCGGGCCCTGGTCCGCATCTGGCTGGCCCACCACCAGCCCCACCAGCCGTCCGCCGGGGAACCTGCCGAGCAGGTGCGGCGCTTCGCCGACCTCATCCTCGCCGCGATCGACGAGGACATCAGCCAAGGGGTCGTGCCGGCCGGGATCGGCTCGTTCGTCGACCTGCACCGCTACCTCGACGCCAACGACTACCTGATAACCGCAGGCGTCCCCTACGACGGCACCCAGACCAGCATCGACCTCACCGCCGCGGTCCAGGGCCTGGTCGTCGCCCAGCTGCGCACACCCGGCCGCCGGTTCTGCACCCACGGCACCTGTCGCTTTGCGGCGCACGACCACACGACCGCCCACGGACACGACGACGCCGACCTCGACGCGGCCGTGCCGATGCGCTGCCGACACTGCGGCCAGTCCACCCACTACGAACGCTGCCTCGACGACTACCGCCACGACGACCCCGCCGTGCCGGACTGCTTCCTCATCCATCGAGACGACTAACGGCACAGCGACCGCCTCGGCCCACACACGCAGCGAGGCGACGACTTGATCTATCGCGAGAGTCGAGCGTCACTGCACCCGGCCGCCACCCCTGGCGGACCCGACAGCGGCAACCCCGCACCGCTGGCCAGGGATGGCGGCCACCCGAGCCGATCTCACCCGAGAGGGGCAACGCGTCATGACCCAGCCGCACCGCCGCGCCGTACCGCGCGCCGTCACCGATGTCCTGCTGTGGCTGCTCGCCACCGACGTCGCCGCCGCCCACCAATCCCACCCCGACCAGCCTCACCGCTGGGCCAACCTGCGCTGCACCGGCCAGGCATACCCCTGCCCGCCGGCGCGCG
>NZ_JAEVHN010000542.1:0-4245 GCF_016803375.1 Micromonospora sp. 4G55 | reverse complement strand
CGGCCGGGCGCGGCGCGGTGGCCGGGTTCTGGGCGGCGGCGCGGACGGCGGCGGCGACCGCCGGGGCGACGCGGGAGTCGAAGACGCTCGGCACGATCACCGTCGGGTTGATCTTCTCCTCGCCGACCACGTCCGCGATGGCCCGGGCCGCGGCGATCGCCATCTCCTCGGTGAACTCCTCGGCGTGCGCGTCGAGCATGCCGCGGAAGACGCCCGGGAAGGCGAGCACGTTGTTGATCTGGTTCGGCTGGTCCGAGCGGCCGGTGGCGACGACCGCGGCGTGCTTGCGCGCCTCCCGCGGGTCGACCTCCGGGTCCGGGTTGGCCAGCGCGAAGACGATCGCGTCCTTCGCCATGGTGGCGATGTCGTCGCCGGTGAGCAGGTTCGGCGCGCTCACCCCGATGAAGACGTCCGCACCGCGGACCGCCCCGGGCAGGTCGCCGGCGTAGTTGTCCCGGTTGGTGTTCTCCGCCAGCCACTGCCAGGCCGGGTTGAGCCCGGTCAGGCCGCGGTGCAGGGCGCCCTGCCGGTCGTACGCGATGATGTCGCCCACGCCCTGGCGCAGCAGCAGCTTCATGATCGCGGTGCCGGCCGCGCCGGCTCCGGAGACGACCACCCGGACGTCCGCGAGCTGCTTGCCCACGACGCGCAGCGCGTTGGTCAGCGCGGCCAGCACGCAGATCGCGGTGCCGTGCTGATCGTCGTGGAAGACCGGGATGTCCAGCGCCTCGCGCAGCCGGGCCTCGATCTCGAAGCAGCGCGGCGCGGCGATGTCCTCCAGGTTGATTCCGCCGTACGCGGGGGCGATCGCCTTGACGATCTGCACGATCTCGTCGGTGTCCTGGGTGTCCAGCACCACCGGCCAGGCGTCCACCCCGCCGAAGCGCTTGAACAGCGCCGCCTTGCCCTCCATCACCGGCAGCGAGGCGGCCGGCCCGAGGTTGCCCAGGCCGAGCACGGCCGAGCCGTCGCTGACCACCGCGACGGTGTTGCGCTTGATGGTCAGCCGGCGGGCGTCCGCCGGGTTCTCGGCGATCGCCATGCAGACCCGGGCCACCCCCGGGGTGTACGCGCGGGACAACTCGTCGCGGGTGCGCAGCGCCACCTTCGGGCTGACCTCGATCTTGCCGCCGAGGTGCAGCAGGAACGTCCGGTCGGAGACCTTGCGCACGTCCACGCCGTCCAGCGCGGTCAGCGCGTCGACCACCTGGTCGGCGTGGCTGGCGTCGGCGGTGTCGCAGGTGAGGTCGACGATGACGCTGGTCGGGTCGGAGTCGACCACGTCGAGGGCGGTGACGATCGCGCCGGCCTCACCGACCGCGGTGGTCAGCCGACCGATCGACGAGGCGTCCGCGGGCACCGCGATCCGGATCGTGATCGAGAATCCGGCACTCGGTAGTCGGGTGATTGCCACGGGGTCCCTCCGTCGACGCTGAGCGGCTCGCCAGGCATTTCTACCCGCCTGCCGAGGTCGCCCGGCATCCGCCCCCGACTTTTGCCACCTCCGGGGCGGGCATATAGCAGGTGCGTCCGGCGTTGCCACATGTCAGGATTACTTTCCTTAGCGGCAAAAAACGGACAGGAGACCGGTTTGCGGAACCAGGAGAGCTTCGTGCCCTTCGAGGACGAGGAGCTCGATGTCACCACCGGCGAGATGGAACTGTCGGAGCGTCAGTCGCTGCGGCGCGTCCCCGGCCTCAGCACCGAACTCACCGACATCACCGAGGTCGAGTACCGGCAGCTGCGCCTGGAGCGGGTGGTCCTGGTGGGCGTCTGGACCGAGGGCACGCAGAACGACGCCGAGAACTCGCTGACCGAGCTGGCGGCGCTGGCCGAGACGGCCGGCTCGCAGGTGCTCGAAGGGCTGATCCAGCGGCGCAACCGCCCGGACCCGGCGACGTACATCGGCCGGGGCAAGGTCGACGACCTGGGCGCGGTGGTCCTCTCCACCGGCGCCGACACCGTCATCTGTGACGGTGAGCTGTCGCCGTCCCAGCTGCGCAACCTGGAGCAGCGCACCAAGGTCAAGGTCGTTGACCGGACCGCGCTGATCCTCGACATCTTCGCCCAGCACGCCAAGAGCAAGGAGGGCAAGGCGCAGGTCGAGCTGGCTCAGCTCGAATACCTGCTGCCGCGCCTGCGCGGTTGGGGTGAGACGCTGTCCCGGCAGACCGGTGGTTCCGGTCGCGGCGGCGGCGCCGGCGGCGGCGTGGGTCTGCGTGGTCCCGGTGAGACCAAGCTGGAGACCGACCGGCGCCGGATCCGCACCCGCATCTCCCGGCTGCGCCGCGAGATCAAGGGCATGAAGACGGTACGCCAGACCAAGCGCGCCCGGCGCTCCCGTAACGCCGTGCCCGCGGTCGCCATCGCCGGCTACACCAACGCCGGCAAGTCGAGCCTGCTCAACCGGCTGACCGGCGCGGGTGTGCTGGTCGAGAACGCGCTCTTCGCCACCCTCGACCCGACCACCCGTAAGGCCACCACCTCCGACGGCCGGCTCTACACCCTCTCCGACACGGTCGGCTTCGTCCGGCACCTGCCGCACCAGATCGTCGAGGCGTTCCGCTCGACCCTCGAGGAGGTCGCCGAGGCGGACCTGGTGGTGCACGTCGTCGACGGCGCCCACCCGGACCCGGAGGAGCAGGTCCGCGCGGTCCGCGAGGTGCTCTCCGAGGTCGGCGCCGACCGGCTGCCCGAGCTGCTCGTGGTCAACAAGACCGACGCGGCCGACGAGGACACCCTGCTGCGGCTCAAGCGGCTCTGGCCGGACGCGATCTTCGTCTCCGCGCACAGCGGGCGCGGCATCGACGGGCTGCGACAGGCCGTCGAGGAGAAGCTGCCCCGCCCGGCGGTGGAGATCCGCGCGGTGCTCCCGTACGACCGGGGTGACCTGGTGGCCCGGGTGCACCGGCAGGGCGAGGTGCTGAGCACCTCCCACCTGCCCGAGGGCACCCTGCTGCACGTGCGCGTCGGTACGGCGCTCGCCGCCGAGCTGGCGCCGTACGCCGCGGTGGAGGCGGTCGCCGGGGCGCGGTAGCCGCTCCCGGCGTGACACGCCCGTTCACCGCGGCATGCGACACTGGCGCAATGCGCCGCGCTGTTTCCTCGGTCACGGTTGCCCTCGGTCTGCTGGGGGCCACCGTGGCGTCCACCGGTGTCGCCCTGGCGGCACCGGTGACCTCCGCTCCCGCCCCGAAGAAGCGCTGTACCGTCACCGACCCGCGGCTGGACGAGCTCTCCGGGCTGGTGACCACGAAGACCGGCTACATCACGGTCAACGACAGCGCGCAGCAGGACAACCGCAAGCGGGTCTTCTACCTGGACACGAAGTGCCGGGTCACCAAGGAGGTCCGCTACTCCGGGGCGGGCCCCTTCGACACCGAGGACCTGGCGGTCTCGCCGGACCGGAAGACGCTCTGGATCGCCGACATCGGCGACAACCCGGGCAAGGACCGGCGCTCCCGGATCGCGGTGTGGAGCATGCCGATCGGCGGCGGCAAGGAGCCGGTGCTGCACCGGATGTCGTACCCGGAGCAGAAGCCGCACGACGCGGAGGCGCTGCTCATCGGCGCCGACGGCCTGCCGTTGGTGATCACCAAGGTGCCCAGCGGCAAGGCGGAGATCTACACCCCGACGGGGAAGCTGCGCACCGGTGACACCGACCCGGTGCCGATGAAGAAGGTCGGGGAGATCAGCCTCCCGGAGACGACGACTGACAACCCGATGAACATCTTCGGTCGGGTGGCGATCACCGGGGCGGCCCGCTCGCCCGACGGCTCCAAGGTGGTGCTGCGCACCTACGCGGACGCCTTCGAGTACACCGTGACCGGCGACGACATCGTGGCGGCGCTCACCACCGGCAAGCCACTGGTCACCCCGCTGGCCGACCCGTTCGGCGAGGCGATCTCCTACACCCCGGACGGGAAGACCTTCCTGACCGTCTCCGACGGCGGCACCCTCAACGACGACGACCCGATCGACATCCTCGCGTACACCCCGTCGACGACCGGGGCCGAGGCGCTCCCCGGAGCCGACGGCGCCAAGAAGCCGGTGGCCGAGAAGTCCTGGTACGACTCGCTCAGCCTGGACCAGATCACGTACCTGATCGGCGCGATCGGCGTGCTCGGCGCGCTGCTGGTCGGCGCGGGCATCGTCGGCATCCTGCGGTCCCGGCGCCGGCCCGCGCCGTCGACGACAGCCGGGACGGCGACGATCCGTTCTCCTCCGGAGCGATCGACCGGGGCC
>NZ_JAEVHN010000541.1:0-4250 GCF_016803375.1 Micromonospora sp. 4G55 | reverse complement strand
GGTCGTCCGCCCCGACGTGGCCCCCGGCGGCGCCGACCGCGAGTGCCACGTGCAGCCGGTCGTTGACCAGGCACGGCACCCCGTACGGCGCGCAGAGCGCGAGCACCCGGCGGGCCAGGTCGTACGCCTGCCGGTCGGTGGCGTCGTCGGCCACCCGAACCTGCACGACCAGCTCGGCGCGGGCCACCGGCAGGGCGGCGCGCAGCACGGCGAGCGGGTCACGCCCCGGCCGGGTGTCGGTGATCAGATGCAGTCGTCCCAGGGACGGCACGGCAACGCTCCTCCCTGCGCCGGCATTACCCGGATCAGGTTCGACGGTCGGGGGCTTCAGCCCCCCTCTCAGCCCGGTGCACCGGGCTCCCGTGGGTCACTTGCGGCATACCGTACGACGGATGCGCCGATCCGCCAAGGGCGGGGGTGCGCTTTTCCCACGGACCGTCTCATCTCGACGGTGCGGGCAGCGCGTGACGGACCGCTCACGCCATGCTGTCCGGTTGGCCCTCAGTGGACGGGCCGGGCACGAAAGAGCGGGGCACCTCGGCGGCGTCGCAACGGCTCCGAGGTGCCCCGCTCACGGGTGGTGCGACCGTCGGCGGCAGGCCGACCGGCCGACGGTCAGAGGATGGCGTCGAGGGCGTCCAGGTCCTCGTCGGTGGGCTGCCAGGTCCCGGCTTCGGCGTTGGCCCGCACCTGCTCCGGCGTGGTGGCGCCGGCGATCACCGAGGTCACCGCCGGACGGGCGGCCAGCCCGCCGATCGCCACCTGGAGCATCGACAGGCCGCGCTCGCCGGCGTACGCCTCGATGGCCTCGATGGTGTCCCAGTCCGCGGCGGCGAGACGCTGCGCGTATCGGCCGCCGCCGGAGAGCCGGCTGCCGGCGGGCGGCGCCTCGTTGCGCTTGTACTTGCCGGTGAGCAGGCCGTTGGCGAGCGGGAAGAACGGCAGCATGCCCAGGCCGAACCGCTCGCAGGCGGGCACGACCTCGGTTTCGACGGAGCGTTCCAGCAGCGAGTAGTGGTTCTGCGCGCTGATGAACCGGGCCCGCCCGTTGGACGAGGCGACCCAGTCGGCGTCGGCGATCTGCCAGCCGGCGAAGTTGGAGTTGCCGAGGTAGCGCACCTTGCCGGCGCGGACGAGGTCGTCCAGGGCGGCGAGCGTCTCGTCGATCGGGGTGCCCGGGTCGGGCTCGTGCATCTGGTACAGGTCGATGTGGTCGGTGCCGAGCCGGCGCAGCGACGCCTCCACCGCCCGGGCGATGTAGCGGCGCGCGCCCCGGGCGCCGTGGTCGGGGCCGTTCATGCCGTGCATGTCCATGCCGAACTTGGTGGCCACCACCACGTCGTCCCGGCGCCCCTTGAGCGCCTGCCCGAGCAGTTCCTCGGAGCCGCCCTGCGGTTCGCCGTAGATGTCGGCGGTGTCGAAGAAGTTGATCCCGGCGTCGAGGGCGGCGTCGACCACCGCCCGGGTGCCGTCGAGGTCGAGCTTGCGGCCGAAGTTGTTGCAGCCGATGCCGACCACGGACACCACGAGCCCGGAGTCGCCCAACCGGCGGTAGGTCATCTCAGTCACGTGATCCACCCTATGCCCGCCGCGAGCCGCGGGCCCCGGGGCCGCCCGCCGGGGGCGGGCACCATGGAGCCGTCAGCGCACGTCCCAGACCGGCTCCGGCGTCTCCACCACCTCGCCGTCGCCGCCGAACAGCACGAACCGGTCGAAGGACCGGGTGAACCAGCGGTCGTGGGTGACCGCGACCACCGTCCCGGAGAACGCGGCCAGCCCGACCTCGAGCGCCTCGGCGGAGGCGAGGTCGAGGTTGTCCGTCGGCTCGTCGAGCAGCAGCAGGGTCGCCCCGGACAGTTCCAGCAGCAGCACCAGGAAACGCGCCTGCTGCCCGCCGGAGAGGGTGCCGAAGCGCTGGTCGCCCTGCGCGGCCAGCTCGTACCGGGACAGCGCCGCCATCGCGGCGTGCCGGTCCATTCCGGCCCGGTGCTCGTCGCCCCGCCAGAGGATCTCGACCAGGGTCTTCGCCACCAGCTCGGGCCGGTCGTGGGTCTGGGAGAAGTGGCCGGGCCGGACCCGCGCGCCGAGCCGGACCATGCCGTCGTGGGCGACCGGAGCCAACGCGGCCGCGCCGTCGACCGGGCCGTTGGCCGGGTCCGGGTCGGTGCCACCCCGGGCCAGCAGTCGGAGAAAATGGGACTTCCCCGTCCCGTTGGCGCCGAGCACGGCGACCCGGTCGCCGTACCAGAGTTCCAGGTCGAAGGGGTAGGTCAGGCCGTCGAGCTCCAGCTGGTCGCAGATGACCGCGCGCTTGCCGGTCCGCCCGCCGGCCAGGCGCATCCGGATGTCCTGGTCCTTCGGGGGTACGGGCGGCGGCCCGGCCTCCTCGAACTTGCGCAGCCGGGTCTGCGCCGCCTGGTAGCGCGACGCCATCCCGTCGTTGTACGCGGCCTTCTGCTTGTACATCAGCATCAGCTCGCGCAGCTTCTGGTGTTCCTCGTCCCAGCGTTTGCGCAGCTCGTCGAGGCGGGCGTGCCGGGCCACCCGGGCGTCGTACCAGCTGGCGAAGCCCGCCGGGTGCACCCAGGCGCTGCCGCCCTCGACGGCGACCACCCGGTCGGCGGTCTGCGCCAGCAGCTCCCGGTCGTGCGAGACGTAGAGCACGGACTTGCCGGACTCCCGCAGCCGCGCCTCCAGCCAGCGCTTGCCGGGCACGTCCAAGAAGTTGTCCGGCTCGTCGAGGAGCAGCACCTCGTCGGTGCCGCGCAGCAGCAGTTCCAGGGCGAAGCGCTTCTGCTGACCGCCGGAGAGGGTCCGCACCGGGCGGTCCCGGGCGGCGTCCCAGGGCAGGTCCAGCACGATCGTGGCGACCGTGTCGAAGAGCACCTCGGCGTCGTACCCGCCGGTTTCGCCCCAGGCGGCCAGCGCGTCCGCGTACGCCAGCTGGGCCTTGCCGGCGGCGGTGCTGTACTTGCCGCGCAGCTCGGCCGACCGCATGGCCGCCTCGGTCTCGGCGACCCGGCGGCCGGCGTCGCGCAGCGCCGGTGGGGCGAGCGAGAGCGCCAGGTCGGCCAGCGTGGTGTCGTCCCCGATCATGCCGATGAACTGCCGCATCACACCGAGGCCACCGGCCCGGGCGACGGCGCCGGTCTTCACCGGCAGGTCGCCGGCGACCATCCGCAACAGCGTCGTCTTGCCGGCGCCGTTCGGGCCGACCAGGGCGACCTTGGCACCCTCACCGACCCGGAACGACACGTCGGCGAAGAGTTCCCGGCCGTCGGGGAGGATGTGCCCGACCCCTGCCACGTCCACGTATCCCACGCCGGCATCCTGCCGGAGCGGGCGGCGCGGGCGACACCCGATTACCGGGTGACCCGCAGCACCCGGTAGCCCTTCTGGCTGGCGTGCCGCTCGACCTGCCAGCCGCCGTCGACCAGCCAGCGGTGCAGCGAGTCGCCGCCGAGGTGGCGGGCGACCACCAGCCAGGCGACGCCGTCCGGGGCGAGCCGGGGCAGCCAGCGGCGCAGCAGCTCGTGCAGTTCGGCCTTGCCGATGTGGATCGGCGGGTTGGACCAGATCTGCGCGAAGGTGACGTCGGCCGGGACCTCGTCCGGGGCGACCGCCCGGAGCCGGTCGGCGGCGCCGACCCGGCGGGCATTCTCGGTGGTGAGGGCGCGGGCCCGCTCGTTGACGTCGACCGCCCAGACGGTGGCGGCCGGTGCGCTGGTGGCCAGCACGCAGCTGATCGGCCCGAAGCCCGAGCCGATGTCGAGCAGGTCCCCGCCGACGGTGGCGGTCGGCAGCTCGGCCTTGCGCAGCAGGACGGCGGTGCCGGGGTCGAGCCGGTCCGCGGAGAAGACCCCGCTGGCGGAGGCCAGGGTGTAGTCGCGCCCGGCGACGGAGAACTCCACCTCCCGCGGGCGCGCCGCAGCGGTGGGTCTGGTGGAGAAGTAGTGGTCGCCGGTCACGTCCGGCATTCTCCCACCGGCCCCGAGGGCGGTCGCGGTCGCCTCGGCGGGAAGGACGCCGACGCGCCCGCGTCGGAATTTCCCATTATTACCCCCTAAAGGGGCAATGGCTCCTACTCTGGGCGACATGGTGTATCGGTACGAGTCCGATGAGGACGCCTTCGTGGAGTACCCGCGGTCCGAGTCGACCTGCCGGAGTTCCCGCCCGGCCCGCCTGCGCCGGCCGGGCCGTCTCCGTCCCGCTTCCCGACCCCGTCCCTGCCGCGGACCACCCGGCCGGCC
>NZ_JAEVHN010000540.1:0-4265 GCF_016803375.1 Micromonospora sp. 4G55 | reverse complement strand
CGGCCTGAGCTGCGCCGACGCGGCGTCCGCGCGGGCCGGCCGGGCGGGATGTCGGGTACGCCACACCGGCGGGTACCATCAGCGGGCAGCTACGAGGTGGGAGCCAGTCCAGCGATGAGCGATCGTCAGTGCACCGTCCTGCTCTACAGCGACGACCCGCAGGTCCGTGACCGGATGCGGCTGGCCGTCGGCACCCGCCCGGCGCCCGGCCTCGAGATCGAGTTCGTCGAGGCCGCCACGTACGCCGAGTGCATCCGACTGGTCGACGACTACGAGATCGACCTCATGCTGCTCGACGGCGAGGCCAGCCCGGGCGGCGGCATCGGCATCGCCCGCCAGATCAAGGACGACCGGGACGACGCCCCGCCCACCTGCGTGGTCATCGCCCGCTCCGCCGACCGATGGCTCGCCGCGTACGCGCAGGTCGACGCCACGCTGGTGCACCCGCTCGACCCGGTGACCACCGGCACCACGGTCGCCGAACTGCTGCGTACGCACGCCGCCGCCTGAGTCTGCGCGCTCGGCGGCGCCTCCGGCGCCCGGGCGACGGGCGCCGTCCCCGTCCCACCCGCACCCACGCCCGCTCGGGAGGCCCACCATGGGCGAACGGACCTGGCCGCACCTGCTCAACGCGCTGCTGCGCGGTAACGAGCTCTCCACCGCGGACACCGCGTGGGCGATGGACGAGATCATGACCGGCGCGGCCGCCCCGTCCCAGGTCGCCGCCTTCGCGGTGGCGCTGCGGGCCAAGGGCGAGACCCCCGCCGAGCTGGCCGGCCTGGTGGAGGCGATGCTCGGCCGGGCGGTCCCGGTCGAGCTGCCCGAGGAGCTGCGGCGCACCGCGCTGGACGTGGTCGGCACCGGCGGTGACCTCGCCCACACCGTGAACATCTCCACGATGACCGCCCTCGTGGTGGCCGGCGCCGGCGTCCGGGTGGTCAAGCACGGCAACCGCGCGGCCTCCTCGCTCTGCGGCACCGCCGACCTGCTGGAGTTCCTCGGCGTGCCGCTGGACCTGGCGCCCGAGCAGGTCGCCCGCTGCGTCGAGGAGGCCGGGATCGGGTTCTGCTTCGCCGGCCGGTTCCACCCGGGGATGCGGCACGCCGGCCCGGTCCGCCGGGAGATCGGCGTACCCACCTTCTTCAACTTCCTCGGCCCGCTGACCAACCCGGCCCGTCCCCGGGCCGGCGCGGTGGGCTGCTTCGACGCGCGGATGGCGCCGGTGATGGCGGCCGTCTTCGCCGGGCGGGGCGACTCGGCGATCGTGATGCGCGGCGAGGACGGCCTGGACGAGTTCACCACCGCCGCGCCCACCCGGGTCTGGGTGGCCCAGCAGGGCACCGTCAGAGAGGCCGTGCTGGACGCGACGGACCTCGGGGTACCCCGGTCCACCCTGGCCGACCTGCGGGGCGGGGACGCGGCGTACAACGCCGGGGTGGCCCGCCGGCTGCTGGCCGGGGAGACCGGCCCGGTGCGGGACGCCGTGCTGGTCAACTCCGCCGCCGCGCTGGCCACCCAGGGGCCGCTGGACGGCGACCTGACCGAGGCGCTGCGGGCCGGGCTGGGCCGGGCCGCCGAGTCGATCGACTCGGGCGCGGCGGCCGCCGTCCTGGAGCGCTGGGTCGAGGTGGCCCGCACCCGCTGAGCGGGTGGCGCGGCGGAACTGTCGCAGGGGCGTGCCAAACTACACGGGAGTAATTTCCGTTTTCCGCCGATGGCTCCGATGGTCGTCGGCGGGCACCGGAGCGAGAGGAGACGCCCGTGTCGGACCGCGAGCTCTACTGCGACACCTGCGAGGGCGTGCAGCCGTTCGAGGTCCCGCCCTGCGTCGACGGTCACGACCTCGACTGCCCCGAGTTGATCTGCACCGGCTGCGGCACGGCCGTGCTGATCGCCACCTTCGCCTTTCCCGCCCCGCGCCTGGCCGACCGGCGCCCGCGGGCGACCTCCCGGTCGGGCCGCCGCGCGGCCTGACCCGCGGCCCCGCCCTCATCGCGTGTTCCCACTCGCCGTGCTGCCGGGCCGTTGGCCCCGCCGGCGACCGCGCGACCGGCGTCCCGGGCCGGTCGACCTGATGCCGTGGCCGACCTGTCGACCTGATGTCGTGGACGACTCAGGGGGCCGGAAACACGCGTAGGCCCGCGTCCCGGAGCGGGACGCGGGCCTACGGGCGAAGCCGTCGGATCAGTGCTCGGCGGTACGCCGGGTGCCGGTGTAGTACTCGAAGAGCAGGCCGCACGCGGCGAAGATGACCGCGACCAGGCCGACGCCCACCAGCCAGAACTGCCAGTACACCAGGCCCAGGCCGGCCACCGCGGCGGCCAGCGCCAGGCCGAACGGCCAGTAGCTGCCCGGGCTGAAGAAGCCGATCTCGCCCGCGCCGTCGGCGATCTCGCCGTCCGGCCGGTCCTCCGGGCGCAGGTCGATGCGGCGGGAGACGAACCAGAAGAAGCCACCGCACATCGTGCAGAGCAGGAACGACAGCAGCAGAGCCACCGTGCCGACCCACTCGACCCGGCCGCCCGAGTCACCCCAGGTCCAGGCACCGTAGAGCACCGTCGCGCCGAACAGGAACGCGGCGATGACCAGGAAGATACGCCACTCGGTCTTCATCTCGGTTCCCTCAGTTCCTCGGGTCGGAGTGCGACTTGTCGGGGTTGAAGGTGGCCACGTTGCGCCGCGTCTTGAACGGGATGGTGGTCGACGCGTACGGGTCCTCGCCGATGGCGCTGAGCGCCTCCTGCGTCGACTTGCCGTCCCGCTTGGCCGCCAGGAACTGGTCGTACTTCTCCGGAGAGACGACGCGCAGCTCGAAGTTCATGAAGGCGTGGTAGCTGCCGCAGAGCTCGGCGCACCGGCCGACGTACGCGCCCTCGGACTGGAGCTTGGAGATCTCGAAGACGTTGCGGATGTTGCCCGGCATGACGTCCCGCTTGAACAGCAGCTCCGGCACCCAGAACGAGTGGATGACGTCGCGGCTGGTCTCCTCGAAGCGGATCGACCGGTCGGTCGGCAGGACCAGCACCGGGATGACCTCGCTGGTGCCCAGCACCGACGCCACGGTGTTGGCCTCGGGGCCCTGACCGTCGCGGTAGTTGAACTGCCAGTTCCACTTGAACGCGACGACCTCGACGGTCACGTCGGGGTTCTTCGTGGTCCGCACCACGTCGGTCTGCACGACCGCCGTGTAGTAGAAGAGCACGGAGACGATCAGGATCGGCGCGATGGTGTAGAGGAACTCCATCGGCAGGTTGTACCGGGTCTGCACCGGCAGCTCGTTGCCCCGCTTGCGGTAGCGCACGACGCACCAGAAGATCAGGCCCCAGACGAAGACGCCGACCGCGAGGGCGGCGATGCAGGAGGCGATCCACAGGTCGTACATCCGGTGCGACTCCGGCGAGATGCCGCCCTGCGGCCAGCCGAAACCGTCGACCGAGCTGCCGACGTTGCAGCCGGTGAGCAGAACCAGCAGCGCCGCTCCGCCGAGACCGAGCCCGGCGAGTCGACCAGCACCACGCCGCCGGCGCCCACCGGCTCCTGGGGAAGCGCTGTGCCGTACGGCCGCGGGCCGTACCTCCGAACTCCTTGCGACCACCTGGTCCTGCCTCCCTAGCGCGCCGCGGTGGGTTTCCCTGAAGCACCGACGGCAAAGGCGTCACCGACGGTCGCAGATTACTCGACCATGACGGGCTCGACCGTGTTGGGGTCACTGTGCGCCCCCATCGGGGGCCTCGTGGGCATACCGACCCGATAGCGTGGGCTGTCGTGAGCCCTACCCCTGTCTACCTGGATGCGGCCACCGCCGCGCCGCTGCACCCGGTGGCCCGGCAGGCGCTGCTGGCCGCTCTCGACGACGGCTGGGCCGACCCGGCCAGGCTGTACACCCAGGCCCGCCGGGCCCGCCAGCTCCTCGACGCCGCCCGCGAGGCCACCGCGGCCACGCTCGGCGTCCGCCGCCGACGAGCTCTCCTTCACCCCAGCGGTACGACCGCGGCGCACGGGGCGGTGCTGGGTGGCCTGGCCGGGCGGCGGCGGGTCGGGGCGACGCTGGTGCACTCGGCGATCGAGCACTCCGCGGTGCTGCACGCCGCCGAGCGGCACGTGGCCCGGTGGCGGCGGCGCGGTCGCCGTGCCGGTGGGACCGGCTCGGCCGGCTCGAGGAGTCCGCCTGGTCCGACGCGGTACGCGCCCCCGGGGTCGCGCTGGCCGCGCTCTGACTTCGCCGCCAGCCACGAGGTGGGCACGGTCCAGGCCGGTGGCCCGGG
>NZ_JAEVHN010000539.1:0-4276 GCF_016803375.1 Micromonospora sp. 4G55 | reverse complement strand
CTCCGGCGTCGCCCCGGACAGCCGCAGCGGGTACAGGCGTACCCCGGCGGTGGTGAGAGGTCGCCGCGGCCGCCCCGCACTGCGCCGCGCTCGGCGTGATCGTGCGCGGGCCGGCGCCCGGCCGGTTGAAGGCCACCGAGGTTGCGCGTGGCACGAAAACCGGCACCCGGAGTGAGCTGATGAAACGCGCCGAACACCAAGCCTGCAACCACCCGCGTACGAACGCAGCTCGTGAGGCTTGTCGCAAGGCGGGCGGAGGGTGAGTTCGCCCTGGCGCCAGCGGTGCGGGCGGTCGAGGACCGGCCAGCCGGCCTGCTTGAGGGCGCCGACCGCGCGGAGCCAGCCGCTGGCGGGGCCGAACGGGGCGTAGCCGGCGGCGGCCTGCCAGGCGTCGTCGAGGGCGCGGATCAGGTCGTGCACCCGCTCGCCGGGGACGTTGCGGTGGATCAGCGCCTTGGGCAGGCGTTCGGCCAGCTGGGCCGGGGTCTCCAGGGTCGCCAGGCGGGCCGCCAGGGTCAGCGTGCGCGGGCCGGCCGCGTCGACCAGCACCCAGCTGCCCAGCCGGCCCAGCTCGTCGCAGGTCCCCTCGACCAGCGCCCCGCCCGGGGCGAGCCGGTCGGTGACCGTCCGCCAGGCGGCGGCGACCTCGCGCTCGTCGTACTGGCGCAGGACGTTGAACGCGCGCACCAGGACCGGACGCAGACCGGCCAGCTCGAAGCCGCCCCGGGCGAAGGTCAACCCGGGCGGGTCGGCGGCGGGCGCGGCAGCGGCCACCCGTACCGGATCGATCTCCAGCCCGACCACCCGCACGTCGGCGCGGACCCCGGTGGCCAGCCGGGCGCGCAGCTCCACGGCGGTGACCGGGGTGGCGCCGTAACCGAGGTCCACCACCAGCGGGTCGGCGGCGGCGCGGAGCCGGTCGCCGCAGGTGGCCACGATCCAGTTGTCCACCCGCCGCAGCCGGTTGGGGTTCGTCGTCCCCCGGGTCACCACGCCCTGGGGCCGCACCGGTCCGGCTCTCACCCGCGACCGGCCCGGTTCACTGCCCGACCCGGTGCACCTTGTGCTGGGCGGCCTGGGCCAGCGGGCGGACCACCAGCCGGTCCACGTTGACGTGGTGCGGGCGGGTGGCGCACCAGGCGATGCAGTCGGCCACGTCCTCGGCGACCAGCGGCTCGGGCACCCCCGCGTACGTGGCGGCGGCCTTGTCGGCGTCCCCGCCGAAGCGGACCAGCCCGAACTCGTCGGTCCGCACCATGCCCGGGTCGATCTCGATCACCCGGACCGGCCGCCCGCTCAGCTCCAGCCGCAGCGTCCCGGCGATCGCGGTCTGCGCGTGCTTGGCCGCGGCGTAGCCGCCGCCGCCCTCGTACACGGTGAAGCCGGCGGTGGAGGAGACGATCACGATGGTGCCGGCGCCGGACGCCTCCAGCGCGGGCAGCAGCGCCTGGGTGACCCGGAGCGTGCCGAGCACGTTGACGTCGTACATCCACTGCCAGTCGCCGATCGCGCCGGACTCCACCGGGTCCAGCCCGCGCGCTCCGCCGGCGTTGTTCACCAGCAGAGTGACCGGTCCGGGCGCCGCCTGCGCCGCGGCGGCCAACCCGGCCACCGACTCGTCGGAGGTGACGTCGCAGGCCACCGCCGTGGCCGTGCCGCCGGCCGCCTCGATCTCCTTGACGAGCCCGGCCAGCCGGTCGGTACGGCGGGCGGCGGCCAGCACGTGGAAGCCCTCGGCGGCCAGCCGGCGGGCGGTCGCCGCGCCGATCCCGCTGGACGCCCCGGTGACGATCGCGACAGAGGTCATCCGGACATTGTCCCCTCCGCCGCCGGCCGGCCCGGGCGGGGGCGTCGATGAACTGGGTCACCCCGGGGGAGAGCGCGGGCGCATTTCCGTAGCCCGATGGGGAAGATGACACCCGGCGCGTGAGTTGACCGAGAAGCGCCGGTCGTGCGGGACGGCATAAACCGTGACAGAAGGAGCGGACGTGGCGGAAATGCACACCGGCGTCGGTCGTCAGCGAGGTGCCCGACCGTGGCCCCGCCCCCGGCGGATCGCCACCCTGTCGGTGCACACCTCGCCGTTGCACCAGCCCGGCACCGGTGACGCCGGTGGGATGAACGTCTACATTCTGGAGGTCGCCCGGCGGCTCGCCGAGGCCGACGTCGAGGTGGAGATCTTCACCCGGGCCACCTCCGGTGACCTGCCCCCGGTGGTCGAGATGGCGCCCGGCGTGCACGTCCGGCACATCACCTCCGGGCCGCTCGAGGGGCTGACCAAGGAGGAGCTGCCCGGGCAGCTCTGCGCCTTCACCGCCGGTGTGCTGCGCGCCGAGGCGGCCCGCCCGCCCGGCCACTACGACCTGATCCACTCGCACTACTGGCTCTCCGGCCAGGTCGGCTGGCTGGCCAAGGAACGCTGGGGAGTGCCGCTGGTGCACACCGCGCACACCCTGGCCAAGGTCAAGAACGCCCAGCTCGCCGTCGGTGACCGCCCCGAGCCCAAGGCCCGGGTGATCGGCGAGGAGCAGGTGGTCGCCGAGGCCGACCGGCTGGTGGCCAACACCCGGGTCGAGGCGGCCGACCTGATCGGCCGCTACGACGCCGAACCGGCCCGGGTCGCCGTGGTCGAGCCCGGCGTCGACCTGGACCGCTTCCGTCCCGCCCCCGGCGACCGGGGCGCGGCCACCCGCGCCGCCCGCCGCCGGCTGGGGCTGCCCACCGACGGGTACGTGGTGGCCTTCGTCGGTCGGATCCAGCCGCTCAAGGCGCCCGACGTGCTGGTCCGCGCGGCCGCCGCGCTGCGCGAGTGCGACCCGGCCCTCGCCGAGGAGTTGACCGTGGTGATCTGCGGCGGTCCGAGCGGCAGCGGGCTCGACCGGCCCACCTCGCTGATGGAGCTGGCCGGATCGCTCGGTGTCGCCGACCGGGTGCGCTTCCTGCCCCCGCAGACCGGCGACGACCTGCCCGCCCTCTACCGGGCGGCCGACCTGGTCGCGGTGCCCTCGTACAACGAGTCGTTCGGCCTGGTCGCCCTGGAGGCGCAGGCCTGCGGTACGCCGGTCGTGGCGGCCGCCGTCGGTGGCCTGGTCACCGCCGTGCGGGACGGGGTCAGCGGGGTGCTCGTCGACGGCCACGACCCGGCCGACTGGGCCGCCACGCTCGCCCGCCTGCTGCCCGACCGGGCGCTGCGGGCCGACCTGGCGACGGGCGCGGCCCGGCACGCCCGCAACTTCTCCTGGCAGCGCACCGTCTCCGGCCTGCTCGCCGTCTACGGGGAGGCGATCGCCGAGCACCGGGGACGGCTGGCCGCCCAGCTCGCCGGGGACCCGGCGCTGTCCTGTTCCTGGTGACCCGGGCCACTTCCGCGTGTCCGGTGCGTCCCGGCGGCGCCCGTAGAGTGGGTGCGATGAGCGCGAAGAGCGACCTGGCCGCCCTGATCGAGTCCGTCTGCACCGAGCGTGAGCTGGACTGGGAGTCGACCGGCGAGGGTTCCTACGCGGTCACCCTGCCCGGCACGCACAAGCTGAAGACGGTCTGCAACCTGATCGTCGGCGAGCACGCGCTGCGGGTCGAGGCGTTCGTGATGCGCCAGCCCGACGAGCGGCGCGAGGAGCTGTGGGCCTGGCTGCTGCAGCGCAACGCCCGGATGTACGGCGTCTCGTTCTCCATCGACGCGGTGGGCGACGTCTACCTCACCGGGCGGGTCAACCCGGCCGGCATCGACGCCGACGAGCTGGACCGGCTGCTCGGCGCGGTGCTCACGTACGCGGACGAGTCGTTCGACACGATGCTGGAGATCGGCTTCGGCAGCTCGATCCGCCGGGAATGGGAGTGGCGGGTCAAGCGGGGCGAGTCCACCGCCAACCTCGCCGCCTTCGCCCACCTTTTCGAGCCGTCCGCCGGAGGTTCGGACCGGTCCTGACGGGTATGCCGCACCGCTGCGGTGCGGCGAAATCGGGACCCGCCGCAGGCCGAGACGGACTGTCGAGGAGCGTGTGATGGCTCAGCGGAACAGCTCAGGTCGCGGCGGAACTGCGACCAGGACGAAACAGCAGGCGGGCAACCAGACGCCGAACACCCCGGGGATCTCGGAGTCGGAGATCTCGCGGATGCGGGTCGACGACATCCGGGGTCAGTTGCGGCGCCGCGGTGTCTCCGGCATCTCCGCTCTGCGCAAGCCCGAGTTGGTCAAGACGCTCGCGCGGACCCTGCGGTCCGAGGGCCGCCCCGGCGCCGCAGCCCGGCGCAGCACCGGCCCGACGGGCCGGGCGCC
>NZ_JAEVHN010000538.1:0-4296 GCF_016803375.1 Micromonospora sp. 4G55 | reverse complement strand
CCGTGGCGTGTTCCGCAGCGCCGACGACCTCGTCGCCGCCATCGAGGAGTACCTGCGCGTGCATAACGACGACCCGAAGCCGTTCGTCTGGACCGCCACCGCCGAATCGATCCTGACCAAGGTCCGACGTGGACGAGTCGCCCTTCAGCAAGTGGCTAGTCAAAACTGAGACAGAACACTAGATGATACGGGTGAGACCATTACGATCGGCCCTTGAGCTGCTGGAATGTGGTTCGGATTCTGTCAAGTACGGTCCACGGTAAGTATGTGCAGTTGGTGAAGTCCGCTACCGGAGCGCGGAGTAAGGGTGGGCGGGGCTCGGTGGACGGTCGGGCAGCAGCAGCGGTGCGATCTGGGCCCACAAATCGTCCGAAGCGATCCACCGCAGCTGCTCACCCGTCTCACATTCCGGCAGGACAATCCTCAAGTCCGCCGGATGTTGCCCGCCACCCGCGGGGTGGAGCCGACCAGGTCGCGGTAGCCCTGCTCGGTGTAGCCGAGGGGGAATCCCAGCGCCAGACCGATGCGCCACACGCCTGACGGCACCGCAACTAGGGCCGCCGTGTGCGCCGCCCACCGCGCCCAGCGCGGCGGTTTGGTGCCCATGTGTGCCGAGAGATCGGGGGGAATGGTGGTTGCGGCGGCAGTTCTCATGGCGTCGGCGCCTTCATCGCGCCAGCATGCGGATCCCGGCTTGCGCCTACGACGCCTCGGCGACGGGCGTAGGAGACGGTAAGAGCGATGACGAGCGGGCCCCAGGCGAGCAGCGGCGCGTAGCAAAGAGCCATGATCACGCCCGCTGCCCCACGTGGAAAGTCGGGATTGTCGAGGGGGCCGTTGGGGGCCAGGGCGACCATCGCGCAGAGCGCGGTCACCGCGACCCCGCCAAGCAGGGCCGGCGTAATCACGGCCAGCGGCGGAATCGGTCGGCCCCCCAGGCGGGGGATCCACGACGGCACCCGCTCGCCCCAGGGCCGGACCAGTCCGAGTGTCAGGAACGCCCCGGCCTGCGAGACAACGGTAAGCACCCACACATACAGCAGGAAGGCCGGGCCTCGGTACATGTCGCCGAGTTCGCCGGTGAAGCCGACGTCAACACCGAGACCGGCGGCGACCCGCCATGCGGACGAGGGAACGGTGCACCACACGGTGGCCCAGGCGGCCACGTCTGACCACTGTGGAACCGACCGCGCGGTTTCGGTCGCGACGATCCGAGAGGTGTGGGCCATGCGTCCAACTCCCCGTTTCGGTACTCGTAGTTCCGGAACCATCGGGCTGGAGACGCGGACTGACGAGGAGGAATCCGAGGCAGCCGCCGTACTTCTCCTTTGTGCCAGCGAACCGTCGACAGCCCCTCGCGGGCGGGCGCGAATCACGCCAGGTCGTGCTCCGGGTCGCGGGCTGCCCGCGACCGATCTTCTTTCCGCGTCGCCAGGATGATGAGTGCGCCAGCGATGACGCCCGCGAAGTACGGGGACGGCACAAGCAGGACGCCGCCGACGAAACACCACGCCGCCAGGCCCCAACCGATCCCGGCGGGGATGGCCACCCCGCGTCCAGCGAGGCGCCAGGTCAGGCAACCCAGCAGAATCAGGGGCACGGCGAAGCTTCCTGGACCGGCCCAGAAGGTGAGCTCATTCTGCAGGGACTCCACCGTCTGATCGGCGCCCCCGTCGGTGAGCGCGAGCGGGACGGCTGCCCACACCCCCCGATCCACCCAGCCGGTGATGTCGTCCCAGGCGAACAGCGTCAGCAACAACAGGTGACCTGTCCCCAGCACGAGCATGATGCCGCTCGCCCAGCGCAGCAGTCGTTTCCTGGCGTTCATCGTCAGCCCCGTTCACCATGCTGCGCCGCGAGATCGTTGCGGCCGCGCCAGGCTCGTTCCCACTGCCTGGTCAGGGCTGGGTAGACGATGAGGTATCGGAAGGGCGCGATGGCAGCCATGTAGAGCCGCCCGAACCATCCGTTGGGCTTGACGAGGACGGCCATCCGCAGCTCGTGGTCACCATTGGCTCCCTGCGCCCAGCCGAGGTGCATCACGGTGTGCACGGTCTTGTTCGCCAGCTCGCGAGCGGACTCCATGCCGAGCTCGTAGATCGCTTTCAGGGGCATGGTGTCGTTGTCCTGGCCCCGGGGAACATCGCAGAGGTCGCGGGGCAGGCGACCGCGGAGCGAGGCAACCCGGACACCGACACCCGCCCTCGGGTTATCCCAGCCGAGGAGTGCGCCGAGTTTCCACCGAACGGCGAACAACAACCGCACCGGCCAGGTTTGTTTCGCCAGCCCGCCGGCCGTCCGCATCGCTGCCAGCATCGTCGGGAATTCGTCAGGCCCAGCCCCGGGGGTGCGAAACGCCCACACGTCCTCGACGCTGAAGTCAGCGGTGAGTTCGTGGATGCGCCACGGATGCTCAGTGTGCGCGGTGTTCGGGAGTCTCACGGGTGGGCCCTCCTAGAGCTCTCGTTGCGTTGCCGGTCCGGCAGATGATCTCCTGTGTTGGTCAGCATAGACTATTATGGCCAGCATAGAGGGGGGTGGCGTGACAACGCGACGGGAGCAGACCAGCGGCGAGAGCCGTGAGCTGATCCTCACCGCGGCGGCGGAGCTGTTCGCGACCAAGGGCTACCGGCAGACGACGTTCGCCGATGTGGCCGAGCGGTCCGGGATCAGTCGGGGGTCCATTCCATGGCACTTCGGCAGCAAGGAGGGCCTGCTACTGGCGGTGCTCGAACGGTCGGTGGACCAGGTCCACGCGAGCCTCGATGACGCGCCCGACCCGGGCGTGGAGACGGGGCTGGACCGCATGATGAAGGGGCTCGACGCACTGTTCGCGCAGCCCACGACCAAACTGTTCGTCACGCTGCTGGTGGAGGCGCTGGAGCCGGACTCGCCCATCCATGACCGCTACGTCGCGATCCACGACACCCTGCGCGGCCACTGCAAGCGCTGGCTGGACCGATTCGCGCCGCTAGCTGGCTTGTCCACCGAGGCGCTGGCGGTCGCGATCGTCGGGGCAGGGATCGGCATCCACCAGCAGTGGCTGGTGGCGCCCGACCGGGTCGACGTCGGGCAGTCGTTTGCCGCGTTGCGCGCATTGGTGGCGGGGATCGTGTCGGCAACCGGGACATGACCGACGGCCGCGCGGGCTACGGCTTCCCCGCGGTGCGCTGAACTCCTCGAAGTGCCATCGGTTCATCGCGGACGAATGCGCGCTCATCGGCTACGACAGGGCGAGGTACGACGGCAGGCACTCGTCACGGTAAGTAGCGCGCGGCTCGCGGCAGATCCGGATACCCGGTTGTGTTGATCGGCTCAACGTCAGCGTTTCGATGCGTGGGTGGGGGCTCGGTCGTTGGAGCAGGTGAAGTCGTGACCCCAGACAACATCGGTGCTCGCCGCAGATTAACGACCTCGTGCGCGATTGGCTGGAGTCATGTCCGCGAGTATTGGCCGCTTCATCGGTAGTGGGCTGTGGCTGGTAGGGCCTTCAGTTGTCTGGTGGTGGGGTCGGTGCGGTCGGTGTGCTGGTGATCGGACAGCAGGCCGGCGATAGCGCGGATGGTGGCGTCGAAGTGTTCGCGTCGGCCGTGGTAGCGGGCCAGGATCCGCCAGTTCTTGAGGTGCCCGATGACATGCTCGACCCGGATGCGCTGCGACGAGTGCCGCTTACGAGCCGCGTCGTGCGCGGCGATGACACTCCGCGGCAGCGACTTCTGCCCTTTCCGCGGTTTGGGTCTTGGGGTGATCACCGCGCCTGCGGTGTCCGTACCGAGTCCTTGGTAGCCGGCGTCGGCGAGGACCTGAACTCCGATCGCGCCAGCGCCGATACCGCGGCGGCGCGTCCGCGCGGCAAGCCGGTCGTGGTGACGCGCCTGCCAGCGCGGCGCCAGCTCCGCAACCAGAGCCTCGATCACCAGTCGGGACAGCCCCGTCATCCGACGATTCATCATGATCGCAGCACCAACCATGACAGGAACACAGGGGCGGCGCAGGTCGGTGGCGAGGGCGCGGGCCAGCCGGAGCTGGGTGTAGGCGGCGAGGATCATCCAGGTCCAGCGGTCGGCCGCCTGGGGTGCGGATCTTGGGGCAGGTCCAGCCGAGAGTCTGTTTGAACAGGCGGAACGTGTGTTCGATGTCGAAGCGGCGCAGGAACGTCTGCCAGAGCCGGTCGACGTCGCTCGGGGTGGCGTCAACGCCGGACCACCACAGCCACACCGGCTTCGGGGTCGCGCCGCTGGGCAGGTGCCCAACCTCCAAACGAATGACTGTTCCCTCGATGACCGGCAGCACTTT
>NZ_JAEVHN010000537.1:0-4309 GCF_016803375.1 Micromonospora sp. 4G55 | reverse complement strand
CGGCCACCGACGCCGGCTCGCCGCGCAGCACCTCCGGCGCGGCGTGCAGCACGCTCGCGGTCACCCTGCCGTCCGCGCCGGTCGGGCGAGCCGAGCGGGGCCGGGCCTGCCCGAAGTCGGCCAGCTTCGGCTCGCCGTACCCGGAGATCAGGATGTTCTCGGGTTTGACGTCGCGGTGCAGCACGCCCGCGCGGTGCGCGGTCTCCAGCGCGCCGGCCACCGCGATGCCCCCGGCGACCGCCTCGCGCCAGTCGCCGACCGCGCCGCCGCGCAGCCGGTCACCCAGCGAGCCGCCCTCCTCGTACGCGATCAGCAGGTACGGGTTGCCGGCGGCGGTGCGGCCGGCCTGGTGCAGCGTGACGATGTGCGGGTGGTCGGAGAGCCGGCCCAGCATCCGCAGCTCCCGCTCGAAGCGGGCGCGGGACGGGCCGTGCCAGTCGGCGGCGAGCACCTTGACCGCCACCCAGCGGGCGAAGTCGGGCTGCCAGGCGCGGTAGACGACGCCGAAGCCGCCCCGCCCCACCTCGACGGCGTCGGTGCAGCCGTCGACCCCGAGGGCGGCGCCCGGGCCGTGCGTCACCGACTGCTCGCTGTGGACCATCGCCGCTGAATGCTACCGATGGGTCGCCAGCGTGGTGTCGGCCGTGCGCACTGCAGGACACTTCCCGTGGTGGGGCGCCCCGGCGACCGGGACGCCCCGGCCCGGTCAGTAGTCGTTGTAGAACCGGAAGGCCCGGCACTCGCTGTCGTGGCCGTCCTTCCACCGGCAGAACAGGAAGCCGATGTAACGGTTCTCCGGCAGGTTGTAGGCACCACCCTCGCTGGCCTGGTGGGTGGCGCAGTTGCCCTCCCCGCCCCGGCTGAACTCGTACAGCGGTGCCCCGTACGCGTCGTCGAGGCTGACGAACATCTTCACCGCGTACCCGTCGGCGTCGGTGTCGCAGATCTTGAGGATGTCGCCGTGCTCGGTGAAGTACGCCTCGCCGCTGTAGTCGAAGATGCCGCCGCCGAACGCGTCGCCGGTGTTCATGACGTGGTACGAGTCGGACGCCATGGCCGGGCTGGGCAGCGCGACGGTGAGCGCGGTGACCGCCGCGGCCACGCCGAGCGCCTTCCGCATGGTGAACTTCATACCGGGTGTTCCTTTCGGGGTAGGTCTCTCGGTTGGGTCGGCGCCCCGGTTGCGATGCGGGACGGCCGGACGCCCGCCGGCTGTCTCCGGCGGGCCCGTCGTGGATCAGCGGTCAGCAGACGGTGCTGGTCGAACCACCCGTGCTGTTGAGGTAGCCCGTCACGTGGGTGCAGTAGGACGCCGTGTTGGCGGGCGCGCCCCACAGTTCGGCGCGGGTGGTGTTGCTCAGCTGGCCCACGCCGTAGTCAGTGCCGCTGTCCGACTCGTTGATCACGTGGACGTAGAGGTCCCAGTTCGAGTGGGTGGCGCGGTACTGCTCCCAGACGTAGATGTAGGCGTAGTTGTAGCCGCAGCCGTAGTACTGCTTGACCGAGGCCGCCTGCACGCCACCGACGGTGAGCACCCGGGTGGTGCCGATCTGGCGGACGCTGGAGCAACTCGACGGCGTGCTGGCCAGCGCCGGCGACGCGTCGACCAGCGTGACGGCGCCGGCGGCGAGGAGCGCACCCGTGGCGGCGAGGGAACGGCGGAGGATCGACATGTCAGCCCTGCTCTCTGTGGTGATCTTTCGCCGCTGAGACAACCAGGGGTCGGGCGCCGCCGACAGGTGACGAAGCGGCGACCATTTCCTCCCCCACGGCGTGTAACGCCCGGACCGTCCATATCGCCTGTTGCCCGGAAGCATCGGTGATCTTGGCTGCGGCCCGATCACCGCGGTGCTCGGAGCACGAGCACCGTCACCTTCGGACAGGGAGTTGCATGCGCATCCTCCACAGACGTTCCGGCGCGGCTCTCGCGCTGGTCGCCCTCTCCACCACCCTCGGCTCGGTGGCCGTCGCGAACCCCGCGTCGGCCGCTCCCGGGCGCGCGGACCTCACGGTCGGCCTGACCGTCGACCGTTCGCGTATCCCGGTGCAGGGTGAGGTCGTCAAGACGGACATCACAGTCGCGAACGCGGGGGTCGCGACCGCGGACGGCATCACCGTGACCGTCGACCTTCCGGACAACGCGTACGTCGGCGGCGAGGGGCCGCTGGGGGGCAGCTGGCAGTGCTCGGCGCTGAGCCCCCGGTTGGTCTGCACTCACGCGGCCCTGGCCCCGGGGCAGACCGCTGACCCGTTCAACTTCTACATCCAGTTCCGGCCGGGCACCGACGGCCAGACGGGGGACATCACCGCCACGGTCACCACGACCAGCCGGGAGTCGAGCACCCGGAACAACTCGGCCACCCGGACGGTGACCTACGACGCCACCGTCTCCTACCCGGACCTCTACGTGACGGGGGTGTCCCTGATCCCCGGCTACGAGGTGATCGAGGGGGACTGGGTCAAGCACCCGCTGCACGTCGCCAACGACGGCACCCGGACCGCCGAGGACGTCCGCGTCCGGGTGGTCGCCCCGGCCGGGCTCTTCTGGGGCGTCGGCGAGCAGTCCGACCCGTCCTGGCAGTGCACGACCGTGGTCGAACGGCAGGAGTGGGAGTGCGTGAACGGCCCCCTGGCGCCGGGCGACGAGACTCCCGTGCTCTCCTTCAGCGGCGAGGTGCTGCCCGGCGGGCAGCCCGGTGACCGGCTGCCGGTCACCGTCACCGTCTCCACCAGCACGCCCGACGAGGACCCGTGGGGCAACGTGTACGAGGGCGGCTACGTCTACGGCACCCCGGCGTACCTGACCGGGCGGGTCTGGCTGGACGCGGACGCCGACGGCCAGCGCGACGCCGACGAGGGCGCGGCGCCGACCGGCGAGCTCAGCCTGTCGGTGCAGCCGGCCGACAGCTTCGCGCGCAACGTCACGGTGAACGCCGACGGCACGTACCGACTGGCGCTGCACGACGGGGACTACCAGCTGCTGGCGGGCCTGGCCTCGACCACCCACCGGTTCACCACCCCGGACGTCGGCGACGACGCCACCGACTCCGACGTGGTGCTCACCTACGACACGCCGGAGTGGCAGGAGGCCCAGTCCGAGCAGGTCTTCCTGGCGCAGGGCGACGAGAAGGTCCTCGACATCGGCCTGGTCAGCATCGGCTGATCCGCGTTTCACCCGGGCCCTGGCCGGCGCGCTCCGCGCCCGGTCAGGCCCCGCTCTTCTTGACACCCGAGCCGACACTCGGGCCATGGATGACCGCTACCGGCAGCTGCCGCCCCGGATCGAGCCGCGCTACGAGACCCAGCCGGTGTCGGGGCCGCCGCCGCTGCCGGAGGTCGAGGAGACGGTCGGGCTGACGGCGGCGGGGCAGGTCCAGGACATCTCGCGGTTCGCCGACGGGATGACCCGGTCCGGACCGACCCGGTCCGGACGACCTGGGGCAACGGGGCGCTGCTCGCGGTCCTGATCGTGCTGGCCGTGCTCGTCATCGTTTCCGCTCTCTGGCTCGGCTGAGCGGTGCCGTCGTCCCGGCCACGGGATCTGCGCGACACCTCGGCATCAGGATCTGCGACACCAGCTCTACGCACCTCTGGCTGCCTCGGCGGGGACAATGGGACCTGACGAGGGAGGTCGGCGATGAGCGAGGACCGAGAAGGCGATGACCGGGCGGCGGACGAGGAGTTCAAGGTCCAGCGACACGACCGGTTCGGCAAGCTGCCGCCCCGGGTCGGGCGGGAGGAGCAGGTCGAGACGACAGACACGGAGCCTCCGCACGAGGAGCCGGAGGAGCCTCCGGTGCGCCGGGAGTGGGGGTAGGTAGTCGTAGCCGGAATGCGGCGGCTGGTTTCGTCAGGCGATCAGCAGCCCGACGCCGAGGCTGATCACCCCCGCAGCCAGGGAGAGCGCGCCGATCCAGAGCACCCAGACGAGTCTGTTGGGTCCGGTGGCGTTCCTGCCGGCGGAAGAGGCGAAGAATCCGGCAGGCATCAGGATCGCGGCGACGGGCAATCCCAACCGGGCGATCCACAGCAAGGCGCCGGTGAGGCTCGTCGCGTCCACATAGAGCAGGCCGACCAGGCTCAGGATCACCAGTACGCCGGCATGGCCGTGCCCGGCACGCGCGAAGGATCGCTGGAAGTCGGTCATCGGCACAGCGCCCCGGGCGATTCGGGTCATGAACCAGCCGCCGACCTGGATGGTGACGATGGTGAGTAGCACCACCCCGGCGATCATGCGGGACTCGGTACTGAGAGCCATGGTCTGCACGGCGAACTCCTTTGCGATCAGCTTGACGAGGGGCTATCGGGC
>NZ_JAEVHN010000536.1:0-4317 GCF_016803375.1 Micromonospora sp. 4G55 | reverse complement strand
GGTGATCGCCCAGAAGGTGGAGCGCCAGCCGAGGTGCTGGCCGAGGAAGGTGCCGAACGGGACGCCGAGGACGTTCGCGACGGTCAGGCCGGCGAACATCATCGCGATCGCGCCGGCCCGGCGTGCCGGCGCGACCAGCCCGGCGGCGACCACGGCGCCGATGCCGAAGAAGGCGCCGTGGCAGAGCGCCGCGACGATCCGCCCGGCCAGCATCACGGGGTAGGTGTCGGCCAGCGCGGAGAGCAGGTTGCCGACGATGAAGAGCACCATCAGGGCGAGCAGTACCTGCTTGCGGGGCAGCCGGGTGACCGCCGCGGTGAGGGCCACCCCGCCGACGGCGACGCTGAGCGCGTACCCGCTGATCAGCCAACCGGCCACCGACTCGGTGACCCGGAAGTCGTCGGCGACCTGGGGGAGCAGCCCCATGATCACGAATTCGGTCAGCCCGATGCCGAAGGCACCGACCGCCAGGGCGAGCAGGCCGCCGGGGAGCGTGCGGGGGCGAGGGGACATGACGATCCAATCCGTGTGTACGACGATAGGCAGCGCCTGCAACTACTGGCGCGAAACCGAATAGTTGCACGCGCTTGATATCGGCGCAAGCGTGCTAGCCTGGCGGCAGTCCAGGTCACACCAGGGAGCACGCATGGGCATCGGCGACGACGCGGTGGAGATCCGCGCGCAGGGCTGGCGGACCCTCGCCGCCCTGCACGGCCTGATCGAGGCGTCCCTGGAACGGGCCCTGCAGGCCGAGCACGAGCTGTCGGTCGTCGAGTACACGGTGCTCGACGCCCTCTCCCGTCAGGACGGCTGGCACATGCGGATGCGTCAGCTGGCCCGGGCGGCGGCCCTGTCCGGCAGCGCGACCACCCGGCTGGTCACCCGCCTGGAGGAGCGCGGCCTGCTCACCCGGATCCTCTGCCAGGACGACCGGCGCGGCATCTACACCGAGCTGACCCCGGCCGGCTCCGACCTGCTCGCCCGGGCCCGGCCCACCCACGACCGGGTGCTGGCCGAGGCGCTCGCCGAGGCGGAACAAACCCCGGAACTGGCCCCACTGGTGCAGGCCCTGCACCGGCTCCCGACCCCGGGCTGACCGCCGGCCGGGTCACTGGCCGTCGGGCAGTGGGCGGGCGGCCAGCCCGCCGAGCAGCGCGCCCTCGACCGCGGTCAACGTCACCACCCCGCTCCACACCTCCGGCGTCCAGCCGATCCCGTCCGCCAGCGCCAGCCCGGCCAGGTGTCCACCCCAGACCAGCGCGGCCAGCACCGCGCCGGCGATCGGCGGCCGCAGCACCGCGTCCGGGCCGCGTACCGCGTCCGACCGGCACAGCGCCAGGTCGGCGAGGGCGGCGCCGGTGATCGCGCCGACCGCGCCCCAGGCCTGCGGCACCGGGAACTCGAACATCATCAGGGCGAACAGCGCCACCCCGGCGACCACGGCGGTGGCCGCCCCGGGCGTCGCCCGGCGGCGGTGCGACAGCAGGACCGGCACGCCGATGACCACCGTGGTGACCAGGTACGCGTCCACGCCGAGGACGGCCGCCTGCTGGGCGCCGGCGGCCCCCGTCGCCCGGGTGGCGGCGGCGCTGAGGAACGCCGAGGAGTGGCCGAGCAGGATGGTGGTCGCCATCGTGCCGAGCGCCAACGACGCCACCCCGGTCGCCGCCCGCGCCCCGCCCTCCCGGCTGGCCCACCAGGACCGCAGCGGACTGGTCAGCAGCAGCACCGCCCCGCCGTCGAGGAGCAGGTGACTGGGGCTGAACTCGGCGTCCAGCCCGACCTCCACCCCGAGCGTCTCGTGCCACACCATGTCGGCCAGCCCGCCTGCGGCGAAGACCGCGACGCCGATCGCGCCCACCCGGTACCCCCGCGGCCAGCCGTCGCGCCACCACCGCGGCGCGCGGTCCCGACGCCGGTACGCCAGCCAGCAGATCCACCCCGCGCTGCCGGCGAAGCCGGCGTACAGCAGGCCGTGCCAGGGCGTGAAGAAGCCCTCGATGGTCTCGAGCAGGCTGGTGTGCGCCCACCCGTCGGCCAGCGCCCCGCCCACCAGGCAGGCGCCGAGCAGGACGGCGACCAGATCCTCCCGCCGGCTCGCCGGGGCCACCCCCGGCCGGCTGGCCGCCCGCCCGCCGAGGTCCGCCCGTGCCGTGTCGGTACGCGTCATCGTCGCCACCCCTCCCACGCCGTGTGCCACCCTGCGTCATTGTGCCGCTTCGATGCGTGATCGGGCGGGAGGCGCATCGGCCGTCGCCGCGCTGGTCGGCCGTCCGGGGCGGGGCGTACGGTACGCAACGTCGCCTCGGCGCGGACCCGCGCCGGTACCCGCGCGCACAGGAGGCACCGTGCAGGACCGCACCCCCTCGCCGGAGGAGCTGGAACCCGTCGAACGGGTCGGCGTCGACGAGCTGCGTGCGCTGCAACTCGACCGGCTGCGCTGGTCGCTGCGGCACGCGTACGACAACGTGCCCCACTACCGGCGGGCGTTCGAGGCGGCCGGCGTGCACCCCGACGACTGCCGGGAGCTGGCCGACCTGGCCCGGTTCCCGTTCACCGGCAAGGCGGAGCTGCGGGAGAACTACCCGTTCGGCATGTTCGCGGTGCCCCGCGAGCAGGTGGCGCGGCTGCACGCGTCCTCCGGCACCACCGGCCGGCCCACCGTGGTCGGCTACACCCGCGAGGACCTGCGTACCTGGGCGCGGCTGATGGCCCGCTCGATCCGCGCCTCCGGCGGGCGGCCCGGCGACCGGGTGCACGTGGCGTACGGCTACGGCCTGTTCACCGGCGGCCTGGGCGCCCACTACGGCGCCGAGGAGCTGGGCTGCACGGTCATCCCGGTCTCCGGCGGGATGACCGAGCGGCAGGTGCTGCTGATCCGCGACTTCCAGCCCGAGGTCATCATGGTCACCCCCAGCTACATGCTGGCCATCGTGGACGAGATGGAGCGGCAGGGCGTCGACCCGCGCGCCACCTCGCTGCGGGTCGGCATCTTCGGCGCCGAGCCGTGGACCGAGGACATGCGCCGGGAGATGGAGCAGCGCCTCGACCTGCACGCGGTGGACATCTACGGACTGTCCGAGGTGATGGGCCCGGGGGTGGCCACCGAGTGCGTGGAGACCAAGGACGGGCTGCACCTCTGGGAGGACCACTTCTATCCCGAGATCATCGACCCGGTCACCGGTGCGGTGCTGCCCGACGGCGAGCAGGGCGAGCTGGTGCTCACCTCGCTGACCAAGGAGGCGATGCCGGTGGTCCGCTACCGCACCCGCGACCTCACCCGCCTGCTGCCCGGCACCGCCCGGCCGATGCGCCGGATCGAGAAGATCACCGGCCGGACCGACGACATGATGATCGTGCGCGGGGTGAACGTCTTCCCGACCCAGATCGAGGAGCTGATCCTGCGTACCCCCGCGCTGTCGCCGCACTTCCAGTGCGTGCTGGCCCGCGAGGGGCGGCTCGACACCCTGACGGTCAAGGTGGAGCGCCGCGCCGGAGTCGGCGTCGAGGAGGCCGACCGCGCCGGCCGGGCCTTGGTCGAGCAGGTGAAGAACACCATCGGGGTCAGCGTGGCGGTGGAGGTGATCGCCCCGGACGGGGTGGAGCGCTCGATGGGCAAGATGCGGCGGATCGTCGACCAGCGGCGGGTGGGCTGAGATGGCGGAGAACGGCCGGGTCGCGCCGGGGCGTACCGCCGCGCACGAGATGTTCGACGCGGACGTGGCCTCCCGCGCCCTCGGCATCGAGCTGGTCTCCGCCGGCGACGGCGCCGCGGTGGCCCGGATGCGGGTGACCGCGGCCATGCTCAACGGGCACGCCATCGGCCACGGCGGCTTCGTCTTCCTGCTCGCCGACACGGCCTTCGCGCTGGCCTGCAACAGCCACGGCCCGGCCACGGTCGCCGCCGGCGGCGAGATCAGCTTCCTGCGCCCGGTCCGCGAGGGCGACCTGCTGACCGCCCGCGCCACCGAACGGACCCGCTACGGCCGCAGCGGCATCTACGACGTCACCGTCTCCCGGGGCGACGAGGTGGTCGCCCGAGTTCCGGGGCCGCAGCCGGACGCTGGCCCGCGGCGCCGAGGGCTGACCGCGCGGCGCGCCGCCGCTGTCGGCGGTCTCCGGCACGATGACCGGATGACACACATCGTGCTCTTCCATTCCGTGTACGGGCTCCGGCCGGCCGTGCTGGCCCAGGCCGACCGGTTGCGCGCGGCCGGGCACCGGGTCGTCACCCCCGACCTCTACGGTGAGCCCCCCACCGACACCGTGGAGGCCGGGCTTCGCGCTGCTCGACAAGATCGGCCGCGACGAGGTGCT
>NZ_JAEVHN010000535.1:0-4320 GCF_016803375.1 Micromonospora sp. 4G55 | reverse complement strand
TTCCGGTGGCCGGTTCCGGCGCGGCGGCCAGCAGCTCGGCCACCGTGAAGCCCACCTCGAGGCGTTCCGGGCAGGCCGGACAGTCCATGATGGTCTCCACCCGCCCACCGGTCCACTCCCCCGCGGTCCGCAGCAGCAGGGCCGCCACCGCGCCCACCGGCAGCCGGTCGGCGTCGGGGCGGCCGAGCAGCACCAGCGGACGGTGCGGCGCCGGCCGGTCGAGCGCGTGGTCCCAGGCGGAGACCAGCTCCGCCTCGGTCAGCGGCCGCCCTCCGGTCACGACCCGAGCCGGGGCTCGGCCGGCTCGGCGACCGCCTCGTCGCGCTCCCAGCCCTCGTTCTCCAGCTTGATGTGCTCGATCGCCACCGCGTTGGCGTTGGCGTCCAGCTCCGGCAGCGCCTGGTACTCCGAGACCCAGCACCGGAACAGCCGGTAAGACTGGGCGACCTGGCCGGCCTCGTTGAGCAGCTCGATGGTGATGTCCCGGCGGAAGTCGGCCAGCGACACCTCGGAGCCGAGCCCGGCGTGCAGCGCCCAGATCTTCCCGGCCCACGCGGCGAACTCCGCGTCGTGGGTCAGCCCGCGCTCCAGCGTCACCGCCTCGAACTCGCTGCGCCCCGGTGACTTGCGGCTGGTGGACGGGTCACCGCCGTCGCGGTGCTTGACCACCTCGGTGGTCCGCTTCAACGCGCTGACCTTGCTCACCCCGGCCACGTACCGGCCGTCCCACTTGACCCGGAACTTGAAGTTCTTGTACGGGTCGAACCGGGTCGGGTTGACGGCGAACTGCACCATGACTCACACCTCTCAGGACGGGTTCTGGCCGGCGAGCTGCTGGATCCGGATGATCACGAACTCGGCGGGTTTGAGCGGGGCGAACCCGACGACCACGTTCACCACGCCGCGGTCCCGGTCGTCGCTGGTGGTCGTCTCCGCGTCGCAGCGCACCAGGTACGCCTCGCGCGGGGTCCGCCCGGCGAACGCGCCCTTGCGGAACAGGTCCTGCATGAACGACGTCAGGTTGAGCCGCAGCTGCGACCAGAGCGGCTCGTCGTTGGGCTCGAAGACGGCCCACTGGGTGCCCCGGAACACGCTCTCCTCGATGTAGAGCGCCAGCCGGCGGACCGGGGTGTACTTCCACTGGCTGGCCAGCACGTCCGCGCCGGCCGTCGTCCGGGCGCCCCAGTTGACCGTGCCGACCACCGGGAAGGTGCGCAGGCAGTTGAGCCCGAGCGGGTTGAGCATGCCGTTCTCGGCGTCGGTCAGCGGGTACACCAGGGTGGTCACGCCGCGCAGCTGCGCCTCGGTGCCGGCCGGGGCCTTCCACACGCCCCGTTCGGCGTCCTGGCGGGCGTACAGGCCGGCGAGGGTGCCGCTGGGGGCCACGGTGCGCGGCTGGAAACCGTCGGAGGGGTCGGGGATCCGCAGCCGGGGGAAGTGCGCGACCGCGTTCGGCCCCTTGACCCCGAGCTGGTTGATCCAGTCCAGGGCGCGGTCCGGGTCGTCCACCCCGGGCGGCGGGTCGACCAGCAGCATCGCCCGGCGCCGCTCGCACAGCTCGTACGCCGCCGACCAGATCGCCTCCGGGTCCACTCCACTGTCGACGACGCTGGGGTCGCCGGCCCGGGCCCGGGTGGCGTCGGGGATGCAGAGCAGGTTGAACAGGTCGGTCTTGAGCAGGGCGTAGAGGCCCGAGTAGGCGGCCTCGGAACCGACCAGCGCGCCGGTGCCGGGCAGCGTGCTGCCGTCGGCGCCGGTGACCAGGTCGCCCTGGCCCAGCCGCTTCGCACCCACCGGCGTGTACCGGCCCACGTTGGCCGTCGTGCCGCCCAGACCGAGCAGGGTGGCGCCGTTGGCGACGTCGCCGGAGGCGGTCACCCCGGCGACGGTGAAGGCGGCGTCCACGGCGGCCGGGGCCACCAGCGGGTCCACGTCGCCGAGGAGGCGTACCCCGCCCTCGGCGGTGGGCACCACCCGGACCCGCAGGCCGGCGGCGCCGTCGGCGGCGCCGAGCGCGGCGTTGACCTTGCGCTGCACCAGGGCGGCCACCCCGGCGGGCGAGGACGGCAGCCGCTCGCCCTTCTCCAGCACCGTGACCGTCACCGCCGCCACGGCGGGCACCGTCTTGGTGGCGTCGGCCGGGTCCGGCTTGGTGGGCCGGTCGGGCTGGACGGTGAGCCGGTAGTTTTTGCCGGCGTCGACGGTGGGGGTGCCGATCGCGGCCCCGACCGTGCCGCTGGGGACCGGCCGGCCGGCGCCGCTCGCGCCGGGACGGGCCCGCACCAAAGACGAGCCGCGGTCGGGATCGTTGAGCAGGGTGACGGCGTAGGCGGCGCTGGTCGGGTCGACGGAGAGGCCGGTGAACCGCTCGGTGACCCCGGTGGACCCGTCACGCACGCTGAGGTTGAAGATTTTCGGATCGACGGCGCCGTCGTGGTCGACGTCGACGAGCAGGTTGCTGCCCCACTGGCCGGTGCTGGCGGCGTCCAGGACGAGCGCCGACTTCGGGCCGGTGCCGACCTTGTCCAGCAGCGTCACCGACGCCGCGCGGGCGTCGCTCTTCGGCACCCGGACGACCAGGGCGGCCGAACCGCCGTTGCGGAAGAACTGCTGCACGGCCAGGCTCAGCTCGGAATCCCGGTCCACCCCGCCGAAGCGGCGCTCGAACTCGCCGAAGCTGTTCACCCGCACGGCGCGGTTCTCCGGCCCGGTGCGGACGTACCCCACGAACGCGGTCACGCCGGTCGCCACACCGATCACGGGACGGACGCCGCTCGGGACTTCCTCGATGTAGACGCCGGGGTAGCTCGGAGTCACGGGCATGACTACCTCGTCTCGAAGTGCGGGGTGGGCTGGTCACACCCTCGCCCCCCGGGCCGGGCCGCTCTAGCGCGGAACCGACTGCGCCGAGACGCGTACCCGACACGCGGTGTCGATCCGGTCACTCCCCGCCGACCACATCGGCCGACGCCGGACGCCGATCGTCGCGCATCCCGGAACCTCCGGACGATGCGCTACCCGTGGTCGTAGACGGTCACCGCGATGTCGCGCGCGCAGAGGGCGTCGATGACCAGCGGCTCGACCCGGCTCCAGGTGCCGCCGGCCAGCCCGCAGCCGATGCGCGGCATGTGCACCGACGCCCCCAGCGCCTGGACCTCGTCGCCGAGGGCGGTCAGGCAGCGCCGCACCGCGTCGTAGCGGATCGGCGGACCGCCGCTGCCGGCCCGGATGCCCCGCTGGCCGACCATGTTCGCCACCCACACGTCCGGGGCGACCCGGACCAGGCGGACCGCCCCGAGTCCGAAGTCGTTGCCCGCCCGGTGCCGGTGCCAGTCGCGGTAGTCCCGTTCCGGCTCCGGCCAGCGGCGGGACACGGCCAGCACGAAGCCCTTACCCCAGCCGCCGAGGTCGTTGCAGAGGTGCGCGATCACCTTGCGGCCCTTGGCCTGCGGGCTGGTCGCGTCACCCTTGATGATCGTCAACTGGGTCACGGCGGTCATGATGGCAACCGGCTACGACAACCGGACAGCCGTTTTCTCCCGCCGGGTCAGCTCCCGGCTGCGATCTCCGCCAGCACCCGCCGCTGGAACGCCCGGGCCTCGGCGCCGCTGGGCGGGACGCCACCGGCGCGCGCGGCGACGCAGCGCGCGATCAGCTCGCTCTCGTAGCCGGCGTCGGCCAGCCGGCTGCCGGCGGCGACCTTGGACAGCCACACCCCGTCCCGGGCCTTCACCAACGACCGGCAGGCGCCGAGCACCGCGTCCTCGGCGCCCGGGGCGGGCGCGTCGTCGGCGGGGGTGGGCAGGGCGAGCCACCAGCGCAGCGCCTCGACGAGCAGCCGGCGCAGGTCGGCCGGGGCCAGGGGCGGCGAAGACGTCGGCGGCGGGCGGGCCGAGCAGGGCGTACCCGTGCTCGTGCAGGAGTCGCGGTCCAGGCCGTACCAGAAGCGGCCGTCGGCGGCGGGCCGCTCGGCCGGGTCCCAGGTGGCGCGGAACGGCATCTGCGCCCCGGTGTTCAGCTCGACCTCGAAACCCGGTTCGGGGGTGCCGGAGCCGGCGACCGCGCGGGTGTAGGCGACCAGTTCCAGGCCGCGCGCCGGGCAGGGCAGCGCCTCGTGCCGCAGCCGGTCCACCAGGTCGCGCTTGCGTCGGGCAGCCAGCGGTTCGGCGACGACCAACGCCACGTCCACGTCGCTGCGGCCCGGCTGGTACGCCCCCATGCCCACGGAGCCGGCCGCGTACGCCCCCACGAGGTCGTCGTCGAGGACGTCGCCGGCCGCGTCGACCAGGTCGTCGAGATAGCGCCGTACGGTCGGGTCCA
>NZ_JAEVHN010000534.1:0-4321 GCF_016803375.1 Micromonospora sp. 4G55 | reverse complement strand
CCGGCGACACGCCAGCCCAAGCCCGCCACCGTCGCCAGCGGGCCGGGCGATTCGCCGCCCCGCTCCGGCAACACCGACGCCCACCCCTCTTCCGGACAAACCGGCCTACCCGCACCGCCGCCCCGCGGATCTTGGACAGTTACCGTTCCCCTCGAACGGCAACTGTCCAAGATCTCCGCGTCGACCTCCCACCAAGGCCCGCATCGCCCGTTGATCAAGAGGTTTGCGTCGGTCGGGCGGCGTGTCTCTGACGCAAACCTCTTGATCAACGCGGCGGAGGCGGCCCGCGCCGCCGGTTCAAGGCCGGAGGTCCGGTTCCGGGTGGGCGGTATCCGGCCGGAACCAGAGGCGGAGGCGGCCGGGCCGCCGGTTGCAGGCCGCATGTTCGGTTCCGGGTGGGCGGTATCTGCCTGGAGGAGGTCGTCTGACCTGCGCTGACGTGTTCGCGGGGCCGCCCCGGTGGCGGAATGGCCGGTGGGGTGAGGTCGTTGTACATGGCGTACCTCCGGCGCTCCCCCGGCCGGACGGATCCCGGGACCGGCCTGATGGAATGCGCGGCCGGCCGGGCCGGTTACATCCCCCGGGACACCCGAGCAGGTCGCGCCGATCGCCGGGGCGATCCCTTCTGGCTTTTCCCGCGGCACCGCGCCCCTGTTGCGTGTGCCGCGCACCCCCGACAGAGAGGCAGTCGATCATGCGTACCGATCTGATCCGCAAGACCGCCCTGACCGCTGCCGGACTCGCCTTCACCGGCGCCGTCGCCGCCCGCTCGCCACCGCCAACGCCGAGTCGGCCACCACCGACAAGGGCGCCGCGTCGGCGAAGAACGACCGCAAGTCGCCCGGCGAGCGCGAGCTGACCATGCGCTACGCGGCCCAGCCGAACTTCTACTACTGCGGCCCCGCGGCCACCCGCAACGCCCTGTCCGTGCAGGGCAAGGACATCGACGTGGACGCCATGGCCAAGGAGATGGGCACCACCGAGGCGGGCACCAACTCCATCAACGACATCACCCCGGTGCTGAACAAGGAGACCGGCAAGAAGGTCTACCGCAGCGTCGAGATCCGCGACAAGAGTGCCGACCGCAAGCAGACCGAGAAGCTGCGCGCGGACGTCGTCCGCACCATCGACGACGGTCGGGCCGTGGTCGCCAACATCGCCGGCACCGCCACGGACACCGACGGCCTCACCCACTCCTTCGAGGGCGGGCACTACATCAGCGTCATCGGCTACCGCGACGGCGGCAACGTCGTCACGATCGCCGACTCGGCGAACGCCGACCAGATGTCCTACCGGATGAGCGTGGACAACCTGGCCGACTGGATCGCCACCCGCGGCTACTCCGCCGCCGCCTGATCCACCGCAACACCGACGAAGGGCCGGCCCCCATCCGGGGGGCGGCCCTTCGTCGTGTGCGCGTTCGGGCGGCTCGGCGGACCAGCGGCGGTCAGCCGCCGGAGTCGGCCAGCTCGGCGCCCTCGGGCACGGTGTCGTCGTCCCGGCTGGCCAGCCAGCCGTCGGGCAGGAAGACCTTGCCCGGGGAGTTGGTGCGACCGCGCGGCTGACCGAGGGTGGCCACCGGGAAGGGCTCCGTCGGGTCCAGCTTGCCGAGCAGGTCGTCGAGCTGCGCCAGGCTCTCGATCATCGCCAGCTCGCGGCGCAGCTCGCTGCCGACCGGGAAGCCCTTGAGGTACCAGGCGACGTGCTTGCGGAAGTCGGTGCACCCGTCCCGCTCGCCCCGGGCCGGGGTACGGCTCCCGGCGGTGAACTGGTCGACCAGCAGCTCGGCGTGGCGGCGCATGGTCTGCGCGACCTCGCCGAGGGTGGGCAGCCGCCGCTCGGGGCGGCCCTCGAACGCGGCCTCCAGGTCGGCGAAGAGCCACGGCCGGCCCAGGCAGCCTCGGCCGATCACCACCCCGTCCACGCCGGTGTGCGCCACCATCCGCAGCGCGTCGTCGGCCTCCCAGATGTCGCCGTTGCCGAGCACCGGCACGTCGAGGGCCTGCTTCAAGGTGGCGATCGCGTCCCAGTCGGCGGTGCCCGAGTAGCGCTGCGCGGCCGTCCGCCCGTGCAGGGCGACCGCCGCCACCCCGGCGTCCTGCGCGGCCAGCCCGGCCTCCACGTACGTCAGGTGGTCGTCGTCGATGCCCTTGCGCATCTTCACGGTGACCGGCACCCCGGCCGGTGCGGCGGCGTCCACCGCGGCCCTGACCAGGCGGGCGAAGAGCCGCCGCCGCCACGGCAGCGCGGCGCCGCCGCCCTTGCGGGTCACCTTCGGCACCGGGCAGCCGAAGTTCAGGTCGATGTGGTCGGCGAGGTTCTTCTCCACCACGATCCGCACCGCCGCGGCGGTGATCTCCGGGTCGGTGCCGTAGAGCTGGAGGCTGCGCGGCCGCTCGTCGGCGCCGAAGGCGATCATGCGCAGCGTCTTCGGGTTCCGCTCGACCAGGGCGACAGTGGTGATCATCTCGCAGACGTAGATGCCGCCGCCCTGCTCCCGACAGAGCTGCCGGAAGCCGACATTGGTGATGCCGGCCATCGGGGCGAGCACCACCGGCGGCCACACCTGGTGCGGCCCGAGGGTGAGCGGGCGGAGCGCGACGGAGGTAGCGGGACTGGTCACGTACCCAAGAATCCCATGCCCGTGGCGGTGGCCCGGCCTCCGGTGGCCGGTCGCCGCCGCGATGGTGAGCGAACTCGCACCGCGGCGGCGACCGGCGTACGGGTCAGTAGGTGCCGGGGCTGGCCAGGATCAGGCCCGAGACGTCCACGATCACCGACGTGGCGCTGCTGACGTGCACGGCGAACGCGAGCTGGTTGCCGTTGTAGGCGCCCAACTGCACCTCGACCAGGTTGGAGAGGATCTGGTTCGGCCCCCACCAGTTCAGCGACGACGTCTGCGGCTTGGCGATCGACGAGCTGAACGCGGTCAGCACCCCGGAGGAGACCGTGTTGGCCACCGTGATGTTGACGTACGCCGCGGTGGCCCGCTCGGCCAGCGCCGGCGGCACGTTCTTGACGGTCAGGTGGATGACCTGGCCGGCGTTCAGCTTGCCCGAGGTCACCACCGTGGTGGCGCTGACCACGTGCGCGCTGTAGGTGGAGATCGCGCGGGTGTCCAGGATCCGCTGCGGCGGGACGGCCATCGTCCGGTTCGCCCACCGCGAGGTGTTGACGTACGCGCGCGCCCCGCCCTTGCCGCCGATCACCAGCTCGCCGGAGGGGGTGACCGCGAGCGAGCCGGTCGGCAGCTCCTGCGGGATGTCCGCGGACGGGGTGGGGGTCAGCACCAGCGGAGGGCGGGTGCTCGGCGCGTCGACGGTCAGCGTCGGGGCCAGCGCCGAACCGCCGCGCAGCAGGGTCTCGGTGGTCCCCGCGTCGTTGGTGGCCCCGATGAGCACCGGCTGCCCCGGGTCGGCGGCGGCCGGAGTGGCGACGACGGCCGCCGCGCCGACGCCGGCGCCCGCGGCGACACCGGCCTTGATGATCCGGCGGCGGGTGGTCGACGACGTCTCGTCGGTGGTCATGCTGGTGGTCTCCTCGGTCTCACGCACGGGGCTGCACCTCCCGGTCAGCGCGCTCGGCGTTGGCCTTGATCGCGTCGGCGCGGACGCCGCTGGTGCCCGAATCGGCGGTCAGGCCCTTCGGGCTGTTGATGACGGCGGACTCCGGGTGGAACACCAGCAGGCCGGTCACGTCGAGGATGATCGCGCTGGCGCTCTTCTGCACCCAGATGGCCACCGTGTCCGGGTAGTAGTCGCCGTTGGCGGTCGACCAGGCGCCCACCTGGGTGATCACGCCGTTGGAGAGCAGTTGGCCGGCGCCCCACCAGTTGATGGTGGACGCGCCCGGGGCGTCGCCCCGCCCGTAGACGGTGGCGAAGCCGCCCTTCTCGGTCTTGGCCACGGTCACGTTGCCGATCAGGCCGTCGCCGTACTCGACGATGCCGGCCAGGTGGACCAGCAGCCAGGCGCCCGCGACCGCCCGGCCCTGCGAGTCGATCTGGCCGGCGCCCTCCAGCAGCCGGGTCCGGCCGGCGGCGGTGCGGGTGTCGAGTACCCGGGTGGGCGGGATCGGCACCAGCATGGTGGCGTTCGCCGTGGTGAGCGTCTCGTAGCGGCGAACCACGCCACCGGGGTCGGTGCCGGCGGCGCCGAGGCCGAGGGTGGTCGACTCCAGCGAGCCGGGCAGCACCGGCAGCTTCGACTCGGAGCGCTTGAGCAGCAGCGCCGGGCCGGCGTCGTTCTGCACGGCCAGGGTGGCCGCGCCGTTGCCGGCGGTGCTGGTCACGGTGGTCTTGCCACCGCTGTTCGGCGCGCCC
>NZ_JAEVHN010000533.1:0-4323 GCF_016803375.1 Micromonospora sp. 4G55 | reverse complement strand
GTGGCGGCGGCCAGGACCCGGGCTCTCATGGTCAGGCACCATACCGAGGCCGGCCGCCGGGCCCGGCGCGCCTCACCCGGGCCGCCCGGAGCCGGCGAGCCCGATCTCGGCGAGGTAGTCGTACAGGGTGGCCGAGGCGCGCAGCCGCCGCAGGCTGCGCCGGTGCAGGTCCTGCTCGCGCCGGGCCAGCTCGGCGTGCACCCGTTGGGGCCGGCCGCTGGTGCGCATCTCGTCGAGGACCGCCGTCACGATCTCGAAGGGGTAGCCGCCCCGGCGCAGCAGCGCGACGACCTGCGCGGCGCGCAGCTCCGCCGCGTCGTACAGCCGGTAGCTCGTGCCCGGTTCGCGCGCCGGCCGCAGCAACCCCCGCTCCTCCCAGAGCCGGAGCTGGGAGGTGCGGACGCCGACCAGGTCCGCGACCTCGCCGATCCGGGCGCCGCGCCGGGGCGCGGGCACCACGACCGGCGGGCTGACCACCACCGTCTCGAAGGCGCCCAGGACCCGGCGGATCTCGGTCCGCTCCCGGTCCAGTTCGGCGTGGCCGGCGTCCAACGCCGTCAGCGCCGCCGCCAGGTCGCCCCGGTGGACCGCGAGCATCACCTCCCGGGTACGCGCCCAGCCGTGCCCCTCGGCCATCCGGCGCAGCACGGCGAGCGCGCGCACGTGCGCGACGGTGAACACCCGGTAGCCGCTCGGGGTGCGCTCGACCGGCGGCAGGACCCCCTCGTCGAGATAGTTGCGCACCTGCTGGGTGGAGATCCCGGCGGTGGCCGCGACGTCGACCACCCGCAACCGCCCGTCCTTCACCGGATCACCCTATCGCCTGCCACGTGATTTGAGACTTTTCCGCCCACATCGCGCCGCGCTGCTCGACGGATCGGCGCCGAAGATTACATAGGAACTTCAATGAGACGATCGAACCCATGGAGCAGCCAGCGCGGAACGCCGCCGACAGCCACGACGTCATCGAGGTACGAGGTGCCCGGGAGAACAACCTCACCGGGGTCTCGGTCGACATCCCCAAGCGCCGACTCACCGTCTTCACCGGGGTCTCCGGATCCGGGAAGTCGTCCCTGGTCTTCGGCACCATCGCCGCCGAGTCGCAACGCCTGATCAACGAGACGTACAGCGCCTTTCTGCAGAGCTTCATGCCGAGCCTGAGCCGGCCGGACGTGGACGCGCTGCGCAACCTCAGCGCGGCGATCGTCGTCGACCAGGAGCGGATGGGCGCCAACTCCCGCTCGACGGTCGGCACCGCGACCGACGCGTACGCGATGCTGCGGATCGTGTTCAGCCGGCTCGGGCAGCCGCACGTCGGGCCGGCCGGCGCGTTCAGCTTCAACCTCGCCGAGGGAATGTGCCTCACCTGCGAGGGCCTGGGCCGGGTCTCCGACCTCGACGTGGACGCGATGGTCGACGTGGAGCGGTCGCTCAACGACGGGGCGATCCTGGTGCCGAACTTCGCCGTCGACTCCTGGTACTGGCAGACCATCGTCGGCTCCGGCCTCTTCGACCCCGACACCAAGCTGCAGGACTACACCCCGCAGCAGTGGCAGGACTTCCTGCACAAACCGGCCACGAAGATCAAGATGGGCAGCAACAACTGGACGTACGAGGGGCTGGCGGTGAAGGTGCGCCGGCTCTACCTGGCCAAGGACCGCGAGTCGATGCAGCCGCACATCCGGGCGTTCGTGGACCGGGCGGTCACCTTCACCACCTGCGCCGACTGCGGCGGCACCCGGCTCAACCCGGCGGCGCTCTCCTCGCGGATCGCCGGGCGCAACATCGCCGAGTGCTCTGCCATGCAGATCAGCGACCTGGCGGAGTTCATCCGCGCCGTGGACGACCCGTCGGTGGCCCCGCTGGTGGCCACCCTGCGCGAGACGCTGGACTCGCTGGTGGAGATCGGCCTCGGCTACCTCAGCCTCGACCGGGAGTCGGCGACCCTCTCCGGGGGCGAGGCGCAGCGGGTGAAGATGGTCCGGCACCTGGGCTCCAGCCTCTCCGACGTGACGTACGTCTTCGACGAACCGACCGTCGGGCTGCACCCGCACGACATCGCCCGGATGAACGACCTCCTGCTGCGCCTGCGCGACAAGGGCAACACGGTGCTGGTCGTGGAGCACAAGCCGGAGACCATCGCGATCGCCGACCACGTCGTCGACCTCGGGCCCGGCGCCGGCTCGGCCGGCGGCCGCATCTGCTACACCGGCGACGTCGCCGGCCTGCGCCGCTCCGACACCCTCACCGGGCGCCACCTCGACCACCGGGTCACCCTGCGCGACCCGGTACGCCGTCCGACCGGGCAGTTGCCGATCCGCGGCGCCGACCTGCACAACCTGCGCGACGTCGACGTCGACATCCCGCTCGGGGTGCTCACCGTGGTCACCGGGGTCGCCGGCTCGGGCAAGAGCTCACTGATCCACGGCTCGCTGCCGCGCCGCAGCGGGGTGGTCGTGGTGGACCAGTCCCCCATCCGCGGTTCCCGACGCAGCAACCCGGCCACCTACACCGGGCTGCTCGACCCGATCCGCACCGCCTTCGCCAAGGCCAACGGGGTCAAGGCGGCCCTGTTCAGCGCCAACTCCGAGGGTGCCTGCCCGACCTGCAAGGGCATCGGCCTGGTCTACACCGACCTGGCGATGATGGCCGGCGTCGCCTCGGTGTGCGAGAGCTGCGAGGGGCGCCGCTACACCGACGAGGTGCTGACGTACACGCTGCGCGGGAAGAACATCAGCGAGGTCCTCGCGATGTCGGTCAGCGAGGCCCGGGAGTTCTTCCCCGGCGGTCAGGCCCGCGCCGTGCTGGACCGGCTGGCCGACGTCGGCCTGGGCTACCTGAGCCTGGGCCAGCCGCTGACCACCCTTTCCGGCGGCGAGCGGCAACGGTTGAAGCTGGCCATCCGCATGGCGGAGAAGTCGAGCACCTACGTGCTGGACGAACCCACCACCGGCCTGCACCTGGCCGACGTCGACCAGCTGCTGGCCCTGCTGGACCGGCTCGTCGACGACGGCAACACGGTGATCGTCATCGAGCACCACCAGGCGGTGATGGCGCACGCCGACTGGATCATCGACCTCGGTCCCGGGGCCGGGCACGACGGCGGCCGGATCGTGTTCACCGGCACCCCCGCCGAGCTGGTCGCGCAGGGCGACACCCTCACGGCTCGCCACCTGCGCGAGTACGTCGGCGGGTAGCGCGGCGGCCGGACCGGCTCAGCCGGTGGTCACCGGCTCCTCGGCGCCGGCCCGGTCCCGCCACCACTGCACGACCAGCACCACCGGGCCGACCATCAGCATCGACAGCGCGGCGGTCACCAGGAACACGTCCAGGAAGAGCGTCGCCAGCACGCTGAGCACCGCCAGCGAGAGGGCGACCCGTCCGAGGTGGCCCGGGGTGGACAGCGGGCGACGGTGCGTACCCCGGTAGTGGGGGTCGGCTGCGGCCATGGTGGTACCTGCCTTGCGTGGAGAGCGACCGGGGACGGCGACCGTCGCCGGGCGCCGGCCCTGGTGCCGCGCCGACCGGCGGCGCGGCTGATCATCGTGGCCGGGTTATACCCATTCTGAGCTGCGGGAACCGCCGAGGTAACCAGTACCACAGCCGGTGCACCGCCCGCCGGGTCATGCGCCGACGTCACCCAGCCGGCGCAGCCAGCGTCGCTGCCAGGGCGTCTCCACCGCCCGCGGGTGGTACCGCTCGCGTACCCAGCCCACCGCCCGGTCCGGCGGAAGGCCGTCCAGGATCGCCAGGGCGGCCAGCGCCGTCCCGGTCCGGCCGACGCCGCCCCGGCACGCCACCTCGACCCGCGCGCCGTCGTGCGCCCGGCGCAGCGCCTCGGCCAGCGCGTCGAGGGCGTCGGCGCGGTCGAGCGGCAACCAGAAGTCGGGCCACCGGACCCGCCGGTGCGGCCAGGCCGGTGCCGGGCCCGGGGCCAGGAGCAGGGCGAAGTCGGCGGGTGAGGCGGGATCGCCGACGCGGCGACCGCGCACGGTCGCGCCGCTGGGCAGTACGACCACCCCGGTCGTCTCGGACCAGTCCACCCCGGTGATTCTGCCGCCCGAGGGGTACGGAAAACAGCGCCGCCCCCCGGCCCTGGTGGGTCGGGGGCGGCGCTTAGGTGTCGGTGTGCAGGTCGCCTCTCGGCGAGTGGCACGACGCGGCTCCAGCCGAACGGTATTCCGCGAAGGCAATTTAGGTGAGGCCCGGGGACACTGGACACACCGACACCTGACTCAACAGGCTACCCGCTCCGGGTCTTCCACCTGGTCTCGTGACGCGTGCCACGTGCTTGTTCCGGCCTTGGGTTGCGGTGGTCGGTGG
>NZ_JAEVHN010000532.1:0-4334 GCF_016803375.1 Micromonospora sp. 4G55 | reverse complement strand
GGGCGGCGCGCACAGTGGCAGTTGCTGGCCGGTCGGGAGGCCGAGCCGGCGGTGGGTCGCCCGCCGGTGCTGGTGCTGGGCAGCCCGGACGACCGGGTGGTGCCGCCGGCCGCGCTGAGCCGGGCCGCCCGCCGGTACGGTTCGGCTCCGCTGCTCTTCCCCGGCATGGGGCACGACCTGATGCTCGACGCGCGGTGGCGGGAGCCGATCGACGCGATCCTCGACTGGCTGGTCAAGGACCCGCAGCGGGTGTGACCGGGGTCAGCCGGTGCTGCCCAGCCGGGTGACCAGCGAGCCGGTCTGGTCCAGGGCGCTGAGGTAGGAGCGGGCCCAGGCGCGGATGTCGTGGCGGTGCAGGTGCGCCCGCATCGCCCGCATCCGGTCGCCGACGTCGTCCGGGCCGGCCCGCAGCGCGGTGAGCAGCATCTGCTTCAGGCCCTCCAGGTCGTGCGGGTTGACCAGGTACGCCTGCTCCAGCTCGGCTGCCGCGCCGGCGAACTCGCTGAGCAGCAGCGCGCCGGTGTCGTCGACCCGGGCGGCGACGTACTCCTTGGCGACCAGGTTCATCCCGTCCCGCAGCGGGGTCACCGCCATCACGTCGGCGACCCGGTAGAGGGCGGCCAGCTCGGCGCGGTCGAAGGGCTGGGTGAGGTAGTGGATGGCCGGCTCGCCGACCCGGCCGAACTCGCCGTTGATCCGGCCGACCTCGCGCTCCACCCGGTCCCGCAGGATCTGGTACTGGCCGACCCGCTCCCGACTGGGCACCGCCACCTGGACCAGCACCGTGTCCCGGACCTTGACGTCGCCGCTGGCCAGCAGCTCGCTGTAGGCCTTGAGCCGCTGCTCGATGCCCTTCGTGTAGTCCATCCGGTCGACGCTGAGGATCACCTGGTGCGGGTCGCCGAGGTCGTGGCGCAGCCGGCGGGCCCGGGCGGTCACGTCGGGACGGCCGGCGAGCGCGGCCAGCTCGGCCGTGTCGATCGAGACCGGGTACGCCCCGACCCGCACCACCCGGTCGTCGACGCCGATCCGCCGGTCGGTGGCCGGCAGGCCGAGCACCTTCACCACCAGCTGGGCGAAGTTGTGCGCGGCCTGGGCCCGCTGGAAGCCGATCAGGTCGGCGCCGAGCATGCCGCGCAGCAGCTCGGCCCGCCGGGGCAGCTGCATGAACAGCTCCGGCGGCGGGAACGGCACGTGCAGGAAGAAGCCGATCCGCAGGTCCGGCCGCAGCGCCCGGAGCAGGCCGGGGACCAGTTGCAGGTGGTAGTCCTGCACCCAGACCAGGCCGCCCGGCTCGGCCACCGCCGCGGCGGCCTCGGCGAACCGCTGGTTGACCCGCTGGTACGCCTCCCACCAGCGGCGGTGGTACACCGGCTGCTCGACGGCGTCGTGGTAGAGCGGCCAGAGGGTGGCGTTGGCGAAGCCCTCGTAGTGGTCGCGCAGGTCCTCGGCGGTGAGCGCGACGGAGTGCATGCGGACGCCGTCGATGTCGGGCAGGCGGGGCGCGGGACCGGTGCCGCCGGCCCAGCCGACCCAGGTGGCCGGGGTGTGTCGCAGCAGCGGGTGCAGCGCGCTGCCCAGCCCACCGGGGCTGCGGCGCCACTCGCAGGCGCTGGCGGGCGCCACGCTGTCGTCGATGGGGAGCCGATTGGCCACCACCACGAGGGAACTGGAATTCGGTCGCATCTCGGGCATTCCGATCCGCAGCGGGCCGACCACCGCGAGGGAGGAACAACCGGGCAGCCGGAGGGGGAAGTGACGGACAGCGGTATTCCTACTGACCGTAAGTTACACCACTGTTACCTCGGCGGCGGGGGCGCGGCCGTCCCGGGATACGGGCGAAGCGTGCCGATCGGACGGGGGAGCGTCAGACGACCGCGCCGTCGTCGGGATCCTCGTCGTCCTCGTCGCCGGGGCGCAGCCGCCAGATCAGCGTGACGAAGCCGGCGAGGATGCCGGTGAACCCGAGCAGGGTCACCACCGAGGCGTCCACCGGCAGCAGCGCCGGGTTGAGGAAGAGTACGAAGCCGAGCACGATCGCCAGCACGCCGACCACGGCGTACTTCGACACCCGGGGCAGCGGCGGGGGCGGGGGCGGGGTGTAGCCGTCGTCCTCCTCGCCCGGCAGGTCGGCGCCGAAGGTGTCCAGACCGTCCAGCAGCGAGGGCTCCTCGGCCCGCGGCCGGCTCACCGAGACGCCGGAGATGTCCGCCGCGTACGGCAGCCGCCGCACGTCGGTGGCGGTCGGGCCGGTGGCCTCCTCGGTGCGGGTCGCCGGCGCGCCGGCCGGGCCGGTCGGGTCGTCGTCGACGTCCTCGGCGGCGGGCCAGGGGTGGCTGCCGGCGGCCGGGGCGGTGTGGAAGGCGGCCACGATCCGGTCCCACTCGGCGTCGACGTCCGGCTCGCCGCGCGGCGGCTCCGGGGTCGACTCGTCGGCGAGCTGGGTGAGGTAGTCCCGGGCGGTGGTCAGGTGCGAGCGGTCCACGTAGAGCCGGTCGACCGGCCGGGCCGGGACGGTGGTGGTGCGGGTGATCGGGTTGAGGTCGGCCGACGGCTGGAGGTAGGCCGCGATCCCGCCGGCGGCGAGCACGTCGAGCAGGTGCTCGCCGACGCGCGGATCGACGTCGCCCGCGACGGCGTACTCGCTCGCGTCGAGCCCGTTGTCCCGCCGCCCCCGGCGGGCCCCACCCGCTGACACCGGACATCCTCCTCGGCGCACCTCACGGTGCGGTTGTGTCGGCGCCCCGTACGCCGTGCCCTGAATCGTGACACGTCCGGACCCGGTTCCGGGAGTGCGTTGTGGCGTGCCGCTCCTGGTTCGTAGGCTCATGGCCGACGATCCCGCCCGCCGACGGCCATTCCCGGCGGGGTCGCCGGGTCCGCCCGGCGGCCCGCCGACCCCCTCGGCGGTGGTGTCGCCCGCCCCTGCTTCGGAAGGACACCGTTGCTGTACTGGCTGATGAAGTACATCATCCTCGGCCCGCTGCTCAGGCTGATCTTCCGACCGCGGGTGGAGGGGCTGCACCACGTGCCGGAGACCGGTCCGGTGATCCTTGCCAGCAACCATCTCTCGTTCTCGGATTCGATCTTCACCCCGCTGATCGTGCCGCGAAAAGTCACTTTCGTGGCCAAGGCGGAATACTTCACCGGTAAGGGCATCAAAGGCTGGCTCACCAAGGCGTTCTTCGCCGGCACCGGCTGCATCCCGGTCGACCGCTCCGGCGGCCGCGCCGCCCAGGCGGCCCTGGACACCCAGCTCAGCGTGCTGCGGGCCGGCGGCGTCGCCGGGATCTACCCGGAGGGGACCCGGTCGCCCGACGGGCGGCTCTACCGGGGCAAGACCGGGGTGGCCCGGCTCGCGCTGGAGAGCGGTGCTCCGGTGATCCCGGTGGCGATGCTCAACCTCGACGAGATCCAGCCGCCCGGCAAGCTGATCCCCAAGATCGCCCGGGTCCGGATCCGGTTCGGCCCGCCGCTGGACTTCTCCCGCTACGCCGGCCTGGCCGGCGACCGCTTCGTCGAGCGGGCGGTCACCGACGAGATCATGTACGAGCTGATGGAGCTCTCCGGTCGCGAGTACGTCGACATGTACGCCGCGAAGCTGAAGAACCAGCCCCCCGCCGAACCGGTCACCCGCGAGCCGATCGCCGCCTGACCCACGCACCCCGCCCACGTGCCGCCGTGGGCGTGCAGTTTCACGGAAAGAGTGGTTATTCCGCGCGGAATAACCACTCTTTCCGTGAAAGTGGGCGGATCTTGGGCATCTTCGAGGAGTTCAAGGGCACCGGTAACGCGGAGCTGAAGCTGGACCGGAAGATCGCCGACAAGCGGACCTTCCCGGCCGTCGACGTCAGTGCGTCCAGCACCCGCAAGGAGGAGATCCTGCTCTCGCCGGAGGAGCTGGCCATCATCCACAAGCTCCGCAAGGTGCTGCACTCGCTGGACTCCCAGGCGGCGCTGGACCTGCTGCTGGACCGGCTCAAGAAGTCCCGCACCAACATCGAGTTCCTGATGCAGATCGCCAAGTCGACGCCGGGGGAGTGACCTCACCCGGGTGAGACCCGCGAAGGGCACGGCCACAACGGGCCGTGCCCTTCGTCGTGTCCCGGGCCGACGGGGTCTGGAATTTTCCTTCAATTCAGCCCCCAGGTATTGAAACTTCTGTGCACGGCCGGGTTGACTGTCGTCCATGCGTACCCGCAGCCGAACCGCCCGCCTTCCCGGCGTCCTGCTGTTGACCTGGAAGCTGGAGGTCAGCGGCTCGGGCTCGGCCTCGACCAGGCGCTCGAAGGTGGGCTGCCCCCAGCCGACCGAGCCCTCCGGCGGCTTCTTCT
>NZ_JAEVHN010000531.1:0-4342 GCF_016803375.1 Micromonospora sp. 4G55 | reverse complement strand
GCGCGGCCGGGCAGGGCGCGTCAGCGCGCCCGGAACGGGTACGACGGAGCTCGTCGACGGTGGGGACGCTGCGCGTCATCGGGGTCCTCCTCGGGTGTCCACGCCCTGGGGTCGCTCCGACGGCCGAAGTATCCTGGCTTCCGGATCAACGCTCTCCCCCGGCCTTCCAACCGCAGGAACACGGCCGTGACTCGCGAGGGGGGATCGCTCCCCGGTGACAGTGGCGGGACCGCGCCGGAATCGCACCGACTTCCTTCACTGCCGTCAGGCCGCGAATGCTGCCACACCCCTCCGCGCCGGGTCAACGCCGCCCCCGGTCGCGCCGAGCGGGAAAGCCCATCGAAGCCTGACGATAATCGCCGACTGTCTCCGCACTTCGGACAATGTCCGACCTCGATGCCGCACCCGCTTTGCTCTGCTGCCCGGGAGGCGCCACTGGGAGCGCTCCGCTGTTGCCGGGGCGGCAGCAGAGCAAAGGGGACGGCGCGGGCAGGTATCCGCCGGTCAACGCCGACGGCGGGGTCATCGGCGGGGACCGGAACGCCTACGATCGGTCCTGCCGACCGAAGAGTCGCCGGTCGATCGGAAAGGACCCCAGCCATCGCCGAGCCCACGTTCCACCACCTCGCCGGGCAGGTCTGGCTCTACCCGGGCGATCCCGACCCGGCGGCCATCCGGCCGAGCGTGGCGTTGATCACCGACGAGCGCGGCAGCGTGCTGGTCGACGCCGGGCACAGCCCGGGCCACGCCCGGGAGATCCGGGCCGCCCTGGCCGCGGCGGGGCTGCCGGAGCCGCGCTGGCTGGTCTACACCCACCACCACTGGGACCACGTCTGGGGCGCCTGCGCCTGGCCGGGCGTGGAGATCGTCGGTCACGCCGCCGGGGAGCCACTGCTGCGCGCCGAGGCGGCCCGCCCGTGGAGTCACCGCTACCTGCGCGAGCAGGTCCGCGCCGAGCCGCGACTCGGCCCAGCTTCCGGGCCCGCGCCCTGGCCATGGACTCCTGGGACGACTTCGTGGTGCTGCCGCCCACCCGCACCTTCACCGACGAGCTGGAGCTGCCCACCGGCGTACGGCTGCGCCACGTCGGCGGCCGGCACGCCCCCGACTCGACCGTGGTGCTGGTGCCCGACTCGGCGGTGATGCTGCTCGGCGACTGCTTCTACCCACCGCCGGCCCACCTGCGCCAGGACGGGGACGGCCCCGACCTGGCGCTGGTCCGCCGGCTGCTCGGCGACCGCTACCACTGGTACGTCTCCAGCCACGCCGACCCGATGACCCTCGACGAGGCGCGCGCCGCCGTCGAGGGGTGAGCGGTCAGCGCATCCGGCGTTCCGGGTGGGCCCGGTTCCAGACCCGCATCCGCTCCGGGTAGCCGGTCCGCGCCGCCTCGTAGAGCGGCACGGCGTGCCGGCCGGCCAGCTTCGCCGCCACCTGCGGCGAGCCGGTCCGGCGGCGGATCCACTCGCCGTCGTGGGCGATCGCCACCACCGTGGTGTCCGTGGCGGTGGTCTCCGGCTCCAGGTAGAACTCCACGCCCTGCCGGCTGGTCACGAACTCCTCCAGCGCGGCCAGGTCCTCGCGGGTGGCCTCCCGGTCGAGCTTGGTCGGGGTGGGGACGGCGGTCCGGGACCGCCGGCTGAACCAGCCCATCTGCCCGCTCCTCTCCTCGCGTCCCTCCAGTGGAGCACCGTCACCTGACAGTCGGCTGCGAGGTCGGTGAGCGGGAGCTGACCGGGCGTGCTCAGTCGAGCGCGGCCAGCTCCTCGGCGGAGAGCCGCAGCGCGCCGGCCGCGATGTTCTGGATCAGGTGCGCCTCGTCGCCGGTGCCGGGGATGGCCAGCACGTGCGGCCCCTGGTGCAGGGTCCAGGCGAGGCGTACCTGGTGCGGGGTGGCGCCGTGGGCCCGCGCGATCTCGTGGACGGCGGCGGTGTGCTCGGCCGCCGCGCCCGCCTCCCGCCGGGTGCCGGCGAGGGCGAAGAACGGCACGAACGCCACCCCGCGCGTCCCGCACTCGCGCAGCAGCGCGTCCTGGTCGCCCCGGTTGTCGACGGCGTAGCTGTTCTGCACGCACACCACCGGGGTGATGGCCTGCGCCTCGTCGAGGTGGTCCAGGCGGACGTTGGACAGGCCGAGATGCCGGATCAGCCCGGCGTCGCGCAGCTCGGCCAGCGCGCCGAAGGACTCCGCCACCGAGTCCCGCCCCGGGCGCTTCACGATGCGCAGGTTCACCACGTCGAGGTGGTCGCGGCCCAGCCGGCGCAGGTTCTCCTCGACCTGGGCGCGCAGCTGGGCCGGCGTGGCCGCCTCGCGCAGGCCGGTCGCCGGGTCGTAGGAGAAGCCGACCTTGGTGGTGACCACCAGGTCCTCCGGGTACGGGGCGAGCGCGGCGCGGATCAGCTCGGTGGCGTACCGGGCGGGGCCGGTGCCGACGTTCAGGGTGCCGCCGGGCGAGACGTAGAAGGCGGCGGTGTCGATGTGGTTCACGCCCAGCTCGACGGCGCGGCGCAGCACCCGCACCGCGCGGTCCGGGTCGGGGTCGACGGTGGTCCGCATCGAGCCGAACCCCATCCGGCGGACGGCGCGGTCGCCCAGGGTCCAGCTGCCCGCGGCGGTGGCGGTGATCTCTTCGGTAGGCATCCGGCGACCCTAGCCAGCACGGCTGGGCTGCGCAGTCGGCCGCGTACCCGATACCGCCCGCGGCCGGCCGCTGTTAGGTTCTATGTGCTGGCGGGGTGCGCCGGCGGCCGGGTCACCGGCACCAGCGCCAGGGTCGGCAGCAGCAGCAGCGGCACCACCAGCAGCGCGTGCAGGATGCCGACCCGGTCGCCGAGCAGGCCGAGCACGGGCGGTCCGGCCAGGAACGACGTGTAACCCAGCACCGCCACCACGCTGACCCGCGCCGGCGCCCGCTCCTCGTCGTCGGCGGCGGCGCTCATCCCCACCGGGAAGCCCAGCGAGGCGCCGAGCCCCCAGAGCGCCACCCCGGCGATCGCCACCGGCCCGGAGCCGGCCAGCACCGCCACCGCCGCGCCGAAGGCGGCGAGCAGGATGGTGGCGAACAGGACGGGCACCCGCCCCCAGCGGTCGAGGGCGATGGTGCCGGCGGTCCGTCCGATCGTCATGCCGGTGACGAAGACCGCGAAGACGGCGGCGCCGACGGCCTCGCTCGTGTCGTACCCGTCGACGAAGGCGACCGCGAGCCAGTCGTTCGCGCTGCCCTCGGCGAACGCCATCACCAGCACCAGCACGCCGAGCAGCAGGGTGCGCGGCTCCCGCCAGGCGGCGAGCAGGCCACCGCGCCGGGTGGCGGCGGTGTCCGGTGCCGGCTGGGCGGGCAGGAAGGCCCGGGCGCCGAGGATCGTGCCGCCGAGCACGACCGCCGCCAGCACCGCCAGGTGCACGCCGATCGGCAGCCCGACGCGGGCGGCCCCCGCGCCGATGCCCGCGCCGGCCACCGAGCCGAGGCTCCAGGCGGCGTGGAAGCGCGGCAGGATGGTGCGCCCCAGCCGCTTCTCGACGGCGGCGCCCTCGACGTTCATCGCCACGTCGCAGGTGCCGGAGCCGTAGCCGAGGGCGAACAGGGCCACCGCCACGCCGGGCAGCGAGCCGGCCACCCCCGCGGCCACCCCGACGCCGGCCATCCCGACCGCCACCAGCACGGTGGACGCCACCACCGTGCGGGCCGCGCCGAGGCGCTGGGTGACCAGCCCGGCGGTGGTCAGGGCCAGCACCGCGCCACCGGACATGGCCAGCAGCAGCAGGCCGAGCCGGCCGGCGCTGAGCCCGAGCGCCTCGCGGACCGCGGGGACCCGGGAGAACCAGGACGCCACGGCGAGGCCGTTGAGGGCGAAGACCACCGCGACGCCGGTGCGGGCGGCCAGCACCTGCCGGGGTACGGCGGGGCTGGGCGCGGTGACGAGTGGGCTCACGGCGGCGGTCCTTCCGGTGGTACGGCGTCTCGGCGTCGATCACACACCGGTTTCGTCACGACCACAAGCCAGATGCGCCCCTTACCACATGCTGGTCAGAGCGCGGGCAGCCCGAGCGCCTCGTCGACCCGGGCCAGCACCGCCGCGTCGTCGTCGGCCCGTACGCCCCGCAGCAGGTCGATGGCGGTGGCCCGGACCTGCCCGACGATCATCGCCAGCGGCAGGGTCTGCCCGGGGGTGAAGAGCCGCCCGGCGACGCGTACCGCGGTCAGGGCGGCGGCCTCGGCGCGGGCGGCGTGCCGGTCACCGGCCTCCTCCGCGCCGTCGAGGTCGGCGGCGAGCGCCTCGCCCGCCGCCCGGACCGCCTCGGCCAGGTCCCGCAGGGCCGCGCCCAGCTCGGGCGGCACCG
>NZ_JAEVHN010000530.1:0-4346 GCF_016803375.1 Micromonospora sp. 4G55 | reverse complement strand
CCGAACTGAACGGGGATGGAAACATAAATCCCATGAGAGCCCGGGTACTGGTGGTCGACGACGACCCCGCGCTCGCCGAGATGCTCGGCATCGTCCTGCGCAGCGAGGGCTTCCTGCCCGCGTTCGTCGCCGACGGGGAACGGGCGTTGGCCGCGTTCCGGGACAATCGGCCCGACATCGTGCTGCTCGACCTGATGTTGCCCGGTATGAGCGGTATCGACGTGGCCCGGGCGATCCGGACCGAATCCGGCGTGCCGATCGTGATGCTGACCGCCAAGAGCGACACCGTCGACGTGGTCCTCGGGCTGGAGTCCGGCGCCGACGACTACGTGGTCAAGCCGTTCAAGCCCAAGGAGCTGGTCGCCCGGATGCGGGCCCGGCTGCGGCGCGGCGAGGACGTCGCTCCGGAGATGTTGACGATCGGGCCGCCCGGCAACCAGATCACCATCGACGTGCCGGCCCACATGGTGAGCCGGGACGGCGAGGAGGTGAAGCTGACGCCGCTGGAGTTCGACCTGCTGGTCGCGCTCGCCCGCAAGCCGCGCCAGGTCTTCACCCGCGAGGTGCTGCTGGAGCAGGTCTGGGGCTACCGGCATGCGGCCGACACCCGGCTGGTGAACGTGCACGTGCAGCGGCTGCGTGCCAAGATCGAGCCGGATCCGGAGCGCCCGGAAATCATCCTCACCGTTCGGGGCGTGGGCTACAAGGCGGGTACCGGATAGCCTGGTCGCACCGTGACCAGCTCCCCGACCCCCCACTCCCGGACCTCCGCCGGCTGGCGACCCGCCGCGCGGGTGCTCTGCCGTGCCCTGGTGGGTCAGGGCCTCGGCCTGGCCGCCGGCCTGCACCAGACCTGGCGTCGGTCGTTGCAGGTGCGGGTGGTCACCATCACGCTGGTGGCCTCCAGCCTGCTGGTCGGCGGCTTCGCCTACCTGATCGCCGACAAGATCACCAACATCCTGGTGGAGAACGCCCAGACCGACGTGCTGCTGCGGCTGCGCAGCGGTAGCGACTACTCGGCGAAGCAGTTCAACCTCTACAGCCAGCCGCAGGAGGCCCAGCTCCAGGACACCATCGAGGGCACGGTCAACTACCTGGCCGGGGGTGACCCGCAGCAGACCAGCGGGGTGGTCGTGGCGATCACCGCCGACAGCTACGCGGGGATCATCGAGACCCGGACCTCCCCGGCGACCGACGTCCGGCCGCTGATCAGCCGGGAGCTGCGGGCCGCCGTCGCGGACGGCAAGGTCGCCCACCAGGTCCGCACCGGCCGGCTCGGCGGCGCGCGGACCAAGTACCTGGTGTACGGCTCGCCGGTGCCGACCCGCTTCGGCCAGCTGGAGCTCTACTACCTGGTGCCGCTGACCCGGCAGGACGCCACCGCCGCCGACGCCCGGGCCACCGTGCTCGCCACCGGGGTGGCCCTGGTGCTGCTGCTCGGCCTGCTCGCCGCCCTGGTCACCCGCCTGGTGGTGACCCCGGTCCGGGTGGCCGCCCGCACCGCCCAGCGGCTCTCCGCCGGCCTGCTCGACCAGCGGATGGTGGTCAACGGCGAGGACGACCTCGCCCTGCTGGCCGCCTCGTTCAACCAGATGGCGACCAACCTGCAACGGCAGATCCTCCGGCTGGAGGAGATGTCCCGGTTGCAGCGCCGGTTCACCTCGGACGTGTCGCACGAGCTGCGTACCCCGCTCACCACCGTCCGGATGGCCGCCGACCTGATCTTCGCCGAGCGCGACGAGTTCGACCCGGCCGTGGCCCGCAGCGCCGAGCTGCTCCAGGCCGAGCTGGACCGGTTCGAGGAGCTGCTCACCGACCTGCTGGAGATCAGCCGCTTCGACGCCGGCTTCGCCATGCTCGACGCCGAGCCGACCGACCTGGTGCCGGTGGTGCACCGGGTCGCCGACCGGCTGGCCGGCCTGGCCGAGCGGGTCGGCGTGCCGATCCACCTCGACGTGCCGACCGCGCCGGTCATCGCCGAGGTCGACCCCCGCCGGGTCGAGCGGGTGCTGCGCAACCTGGTCGGCAACGCGGTCGAGCACGGGGAGGCGAAGCCGGTGCTGATCACCCTCGGCATGGACCAGACCGCCGTCGCGATCACCGTGCGCGACCACGGCGTCGGGCTCAAGCCGGGGGAGGAGAAGCTGGTCTTCAACCGCTTCTGGCGGGCCGACCCGTCCCGGGCCCGGCAGACCGGCGGGACGGGCCTGGGCCTGTCGATCAGCCTGGAGGACGCCCGGCTGCACGGTGGCTGGCTGGAGGCGTGGGGCGCGCCCGGGCAGGGCGCCCAGTTCCGGCTCACCCTGCCGGCCCGCGCCGGGGACCGGCTCACCACCTCCCCGCTGCGGCTGGTGCCGGCCGACGCCGCCCTGCCGTTCGGTGGCCCCCGCCCCGGCGAGCTGCTGGCGATCGGCCCCCGCCGCGAGGGCACCCTCGCCATCGGGCCGCCCCGGCCGCCGACGACGACCGGGCGGAGGTGCGTTCGTGAGCGCTCTGCGCGGGGGGCGGACGCTGGCCGGGGCGCTCTGCGCCGCGCTGCTGGCCGTGGCCGGCTGCGGCATCCCGGAGAACACCGAGGTGCAGGTGGACGGGTCCGGGCCGGCGGTGGAGGCGGGCGCGTCCAGCTTCCGCCGCAGCGAGCCACCCGCCCGGGCGGCCGCCGGCACCGACCGGGAGACCTTCGTCCACAACTTCCTCTCCGCCGCGGCGGGCGAGCCGGACCGGGCGTACGCGCGGGTCAAGCAGTTCATCGCGCCGGAGAACAAAACTCGCCTCCAGGAGAAGCAGGGCAGCGAGGTCGCGGTCAACGTGATCCGGCTGACCGAGGAGCCGGTGATCACCGAGAACGCCAACGGGCTGTTCTCCGTGCTCCTGCGGGTGCAGCAGATCGGCGTGCTGCGGTCCAACGGCGTCCTGGCTCCCCCGGTGGCGACCGAGCGGGAGTACCGGTTCACCCTGCGCGGCGCCGTCTCGCCGGGGCAGCAGGGCACCGAGGAGGCCGGCCTCTTCGTCACCGACCCGCCGAACGTGCTGCTGCTCACCGAGTGGGCGCTGCGGGAGTACTACCAGACCAGGCAGGTCTACTTCTGGAACTCCGACCAGACCCGCCTGGTCGCCGACCAGCGTTACCTGCCGCTGGCGGTGCCGGACGAGCGGCGGGTCAGCGAGGTGGTCAAGTGGCTGCTCGCCGGCCCGTCGGAGTGGCTGCGTCCGGCCGCCCGGCCCCTGCCGGACCGCACCGCGCTGATCAACAACGCTATCGAGACGGACGGCCGCTGGGAGGTCACCCTCGAACTGCCGGGTGACGACAACCGCGAGCTCGGCAGGATCGGCATCCAGCTCGCCTGGTCGCTGCCGGAGCTGGACGGCCAGCTCCAGCTCACCACCCGCAACCAGTCCCGGGTGGCGATCGCGGACCTCGAGCAGCACCGCCTGGCGCACCCGCTCTACCCGGTCGACGACACCCCGCAGCGGTTCACCGTCTACGACGGCGCGGTCCACGCGCTGACCTTCCCGGGCGAGGCCAGCGGGATGGTGCCGCTCCTGCCGGCCGACAACCGCAACGTCGTCTCGGCCGGGCTCAGCCGGGTCGAGGACAGGACTTTCGCCGCCCTGGTGGTCAGCGCCCCCGGCGGCCGGCAGCGGCTGGCCGTCGGGTCCGGCGCCGACACGGTGGAGGGCGTCCACCGGGGTGCCCAGACCTTCGGCGCGATCGGGCGCCCGGTGTGGCTGCGCTCGCTCGACCCCGGCCAGCCGTACGGCCTGGTGGTCGCGGACGGCCAGCTCTACCGCTTCGACGACCGGGCCCGGACGGTCCCGGTGCCGTTGACCGTCCCCGGCCGGGTGACGGCGGTGGCCGGCTCACTGGACGGGCACCGGCTCGCCCTGGTGATCGGGGGCCGGCTCCACCTGGCGGCGGTGAACCTGGCCGGCGGCCTGGTCTCGGTCGGCCCGGCCCGCGCGGTGTCCACCTCGCTGCGCGACCTGTCCGCGGTCGACTGGGCGGCGGAGAACACCCTGGTCGTCGCCGGTACGGCGGACCGGTCGGCGGTCTACGAGGTGAGCACCGACGGCGCGCTGGAGACCGCGCTGGTGGCCGACGTGGGCGCCCGGGTGACGCACCTGGCCGCGTACCCGACGAACCCGGTGGTGCCGCTGCCCAGCGCGCTGATCATGTACGAGGCGAACGGGGTCGCCTACCGCTATCCCTCGCCGGACACCATCCGGCGCGACCAGGTGCTGGAGGTGACGCCGCCGCCGGCCGGCGTCCGCCCGGGCAGCCCGACCGCCCCCTTCTTCCTGTACTGAGGGGCGTCGTGCGGGCGGTCGGCGGGCTCTGGGCGGAC
>NZ_JAEVHN010000529.1:0-4355 GCF_016803375.1 Micromonospora sp. 4G55 | reverse complement strand
GTCGGCCGCCGCCGCCGGATCGCGGGAGGCCGCCGTCAGCCGCGATGCCACTTCTGATTCGCGCCGCCGGTGCACTCCCAGAGCTGGAGCACCGCGTCGTTGTTCGGGTTCCAGCCGGCGATGTCCACGCACTTGTTCGCCTGCGGGTTGACCAGGTCACCCGCCGCGCCGAGCACGAACTGCTGGGCCGGGTTGCCGGAGCAGGTCGCGATCTGGATGGCGGCGCCGTTGGCGGTGGAACCCCAGGCGACGTCCATGCACTTGTTGTTCTGGGTGCGCAGGGTGCCGTTGACGAACTCCCAGCGCTGGTTGGTGCCGCCGTGGCAGTCCCAGACGATGAGCCGCTGGCCGTCGGCGAAGTTCCAGTTGGGCACGTCGACGCACTTCTGGTGCCAGTTGCTGACCACCAGGTCGCCGGTGGCCGGCGGCGTGGTCGGCGGCGGTCCGGTCGGGCCCCCGGCGCCGAACGGCGTCAGGGTGACGGCGGCGGAACGGGGATCGCCGCTGTGCACCAGCGACTCGAAGCCGCCGACGTCGTCGTAGGCGAAGCCGTACGCCTTCCCGTCGGCCATGTTGGCGTGGATGATCCGGGAGTAGTGGTTCGGGGCGCTGTTCTTGTAGAAGCTGGCGGCGTCGAGCCGGGGCTCGGTGTCGAACTGGCCGAGGGTGCCACGGTTCAGCGCGGTGCAGAGGGTGCGCTTGATCTCCGGCTCGATGAACGGCGGGGTGTTCGGGGCGTTGAAGACGCCGTCGCAGCCCCACACGTTGCCGGTGGTCGGCCTGGCGACCGTCGCCACCTGGGCGCCGGACGAGTCGGTGAAGACCATGGTGCTGCCGACGGTGCGGCCGAAGAACCGGCGGTTCGGCTCGTTGGTGCGCGGCACGACCGTGAGGGTCCGGCTGGTGTACGCGTTCCACGCCGAGTTGATGTACGAGTCCAGGTAGGCGGGGTCCATCAGGCCGGCGTCCATGGCCTTGCCCGGCGCGAGGACGCGCAGCACGGTGCCGTCGGCGCGGGTGACGACCGAGCGGGCGAAGGCCGGCTGCGCCTTGACGGCGTTGATGACGTTGTTCCGGCCGTCGTTCAGCAGTTCGCCGGTCTTCGTGGTGGCGCCGCTGCCGCTGGTGACGGAGACGGCGTGCGGCACGGCGAACTGGTCCACCTGCGAGCTGTTCAACCACAGGCCGGCATCGTTGTAGGTGAACTCGGACCAGTCGAACAGGACGTCCCGGTTCGGGTCGCCGGCGGCCCACGGCGCGGGCTGGACGACCCCGTCCGGGGTGAGGCGGAAGTCGAGCTTGCGGCCGAACGAGAAGTACATGCGCCCGGAGATGAAGCGCGGGAACCGGACGGTGACGCTGCCGCCGTTGGGCGGGCCGGCGATCGACACGTCCGGCGCCGGGGTCGGTGGGATGCCGCCGGCGGGCCAGCGGGTGAACGCGCCGGCGGCGTTGACGTAGCCGAGGCCGCCGCCGGGGCGGATGTCGGTGCCCAGGATGTAGAGGTAGACCGCCTCGCTGCGGCCGGTGTTGTTGGCGACGGTGACGGGAAGCAGGTCGGGGCCGATGGCGAGCGCCGGGTTCTGGGTGGCGGTGAGGGTGACGGGTACGGCGAGCACGAGCGCCGCCAGCGCGCCGATGGCGGCGGCGAGTCGTGCCCGGCACGAGCGTCTGTTGGTCACGGGAACTCCTCGATGGTGGGGACGGGGCACCATCTCGTCGACTCGGGTCGCGGCCGGCCGACGAAGGGCGTGGGGGATGGGGGGTACGAACGGGACTAGGCGCGGGACCACTTCTGGTTGGCGGCGCCGGTGCAGTCCCACAGCTGGAGCTTGCCGCCGTTGGCGGTGACCCGGTCGCGTACGTCGACGCAGCGGTTGGCGCTGAGGTTGACCAGGTCACCCGCGGCGGTGAGGGTGAAGCGTTGGGCCGGGTTGCCGTTGCAGGTCACCAGGTTGACCTCGGTGCCGTTGGCGGTGCCGGCCCAGGCCGGGTCCATGCACTTGCCCATGGCGCGCAGGGTGCCGTCGGCGGCGAACGTCCACGCCTGCGCGGCGGTGGTGTTGCAGTCCCAGATCTGCAGCTTGGCCCCGTCGACCGGGTTCGCGCCGGGGATGTCGATGCACCGGCCGCTCGCCGCGCCCCGGATCCGGGTGGTCCCCGGCGCGGGCTCGCCGCCACCGGAGGTGTAGCCGGAGACCCGGACGTAGTCCACCAGCATCTGCTGCGGGAACTGGGTCGACGCGTCCGGGTAGCCCGGCCAGTTGCCGCCGACCGCCACGTTCAGGATCATGAAGAACGGGTGGTCGAACACCCAGCGGTTGCCGCCGAGCCGGGCGGGGTCGACGCGGTGGTACTCGACGCCGTCGAGGTACCAGACGATGGAGTTCGGCTCCCAATCCACCCGGTAGGTGTGGAAGGCGTCGGCGAGCGGCGCGGCGATGGTCCGGCTGCCGGTGATCCCGCCCGCGCCGGAGTAGCCCGGGCCGTGGATGGTGCCGTAGACGGTGTTCGGCTCCCGGCCGATGTTCTCCATGATGTCGATCTCGCCCGCGTTCGGCCAGCCGACGCTGCCCATGTCGTTGCCGAGCATCCAGAACGCCGGCCAGATGCCCTGCCCGCGAGGGATCTTGATCCGGGCCTCGAATCGGCCGTACGCCTGGGTGAAGGTGGCGGCGGTGAGCAGCCGGGCCGAGGTGTACTCGCACCGGCCGTAGTGGCACTGGTAGTTGGCCGGGTTCTCCCGGCGGGCGGTGATGACCAGGTTGCCCTGACCGTCGTGCACGGCGTTGCTCGTGCTGTTGGTGTAGTACTGCCGTTCGTTGTTGCCCCAGCCGCCGCCGCCGATGTCGAAGCGCCACCTGCTCTGGTCAACCGGGGCGCCGGCCGCGGCGTTGAATTCGTCCTGCCAGGTGATGCCGCCGATCGCCGCCTCGGCGGGACGGGAGTCGACCGGTACGGCGAGGGCGACCGTGGCGGCGACGAGCGCGGCGCCGGCGAGGGCGAGCACGCGTGGCCGGCGGCGGGTGCGGATGGGGAACATGGGACCTCCTGCGGGACGGGCGCGAACCTGTCGTGGGTTCGACGGGGGAGAAGCGACCGGCGCGGCGGCGGGATCGGTGGTGTCGGGGGTGTCCGCCGCGCCGGGGGGAGCGGTGGTGTCAGCCGCGACGCCACTTCTGGTTGGCGGTGCCCGCGCAGTCCCACAGTTGGAGGCGGGCACCGTCGGAGTTGTTCCAGTCGGTGATGTCGACGCACTTGTTGGCCTGGGGGTTGACCAGGTCGCCGGCGGCGGAGAGGACGAACTGCTGGGCGGGGTTGCCGCTGCAGTTGGCGATCTGGATGGTGGCGCCGTTTGCGGTGGAGCCCCAGGCCACGTCCATGCACTTGTTGTTCTGGGTCCGCAGCGTCCCGCCGGTGAAGGCCCAGGCCTGGGCGCTGGTGCCGTTGCAGGTCCAGGTCTGCAGGGGTACGCCGTCGGAGAAGTTGGAGTTCGGCACGTCGATGCACCGGTTGTTCCAGTTGCTGACGATCCGCTCCCCGCCGCCGGTGGTGACGAGCGACAGCCCGTAGACCCCGAGGATCTCGTTCACCGGCTGGAACCAGGTCGTGCCGCCGGAGGAGCAGTTGCCGGAGCCGCCGGAGGTCACCCCCTGGGCCTGGTTGCCCGAGATCCACGCGCCGCCCGAGTCGCCGCCCTCGGCGCAGGCGTTGCTGCGGCTCAGCCCTGACACGGCTCCCTGCGGGTAGACGACGGTCTCGTTGCGGCCGAGGATGGTGCCGCAGCGCCAGCCGGTGGTGCGCCCGGAGCGGCAGACCGAGCTGCCGATGGCCGCGTCCTGCGAGCCGGCCACGGTCACGTTGCCGCCGTTGTAGCTGTTGACCCACGGCTGCGGTGTCCAGGAACTGTTGGTGCGTACCCAGGCGTAGTCGTCGCCGGGGAACGACGAGCCGGCGAACGTGCCCTGCGAGACGTTGTTGAAGCCGAGGGTCGGGCTGCCGGCGCGTCCACAGTGGCCGGCCGTGACGAACCCGCCGACGACCGCGAAGCCGACCGAGCACAGGGTGTTGCCGTTGATGACGTACTGGTCGCCGCCGCGGATGTCGTAGAGCGGGCGCGGGGCGGCCGGGGACGTGACCACCCGGACGGCATCGGCGGGAACGCCGCTGGCCCGGACGTACGCGGTGGCCGCGGCGGTGCCGCCGGGTCGGGCCGTCACGACGACGCTGTTGCTGACCACGTCGACGTGCCAGCCGTGGATGTCCCGGGAGTCGGCCCTGGCGCGTCGCCTGTCCAGCGCCCGTTTGACCGCGTCGAGCGCGCTCTCGCTGCGGCCGGCGACGGTGACGTCGGC
>NZ_JAEVHN010000528.1:0-4359 GCF_016803375.1 Micromonospora sp. 4G55 | reverse complement strand
TGCCGAGCACCTCGGCGATCTGCTCGCGTCGACCTCGCTGACGACGTCCAGGTCACCGGCCTTCCACTCCTTCTCCCGCTGCGCCCTGGAACCCGTCGGGCGCGGCGCCAGCACCTCGGCGATCTGCTCGCCGTCGACCTCGCTGACGACGTCCAGGTCACCGGCCTTCCACTCCTTCTCCCGCTGCGCCCTGGAACCCGTCGGGCGCGGCGCCAGCATGGGGGCGCTCGCTGGGTCGGCCCGGGCGCCTCGACCTGGGCCTGACCATCCGCACCGTGGCCGCCGACGCCGACCGGCTGCACGTCTGGGCCGGCGGGGGTATCACCTGGGACAGCGACCCGGACGCCGAGGTCGCCGAGGCGGCCGCCAAGGCCGCCCCGGTCCGCGCCCTGCTCGCCACCGGCTGACCGGCCCCGCCTCCCGGCGCTCGTCGGCCCTGACCGCCTGCCATCGGCCGCCCCAGCCTCTCGGTGGGCGGGCAGGCGCCCCCTGTGCGCCGCGGTGTGGCACGCGGCGCGGACGGTGGGTTGGCCCGCTGTGGAGCTGATGGCGCAGACGACTCAGGACCACGCGCCGGGTGATCCGTTGGCGTCATCAGCTCCGCAGCGTCCCGCACGACCGGTCTGGCCCGGGTGGGGGCATCCCGGCGAGGACGTCACCCGGGGTCAGCCGTCACGGACCGTCCGACGCAGGTGCCCGGGCTGGTGCCTCCGCGCAGGCTCGGTGGTCGGGCGGCAGGGCGGGCTGGGGATGCTCCGTTCCGGTCACGGCGGGGCGTTCACCGGTCCAGGTTCCGGTGGCGGCGCACGGCGAGCGGTGCACCGTACACCGTACGGGGGTCGGTAGGGTGGCGGCATGAGCGTCGAGTACAGCGGCACCGGGGATCCCGCGCGCAGCCTCGCCCTGCTCTGGCGCACCAGCGAGAAGGCCAGCCGCCGGGGCGGCGACCTGAGCGTGGACCGGATCGTGCGCGCCGCCATCGAGGTGGCCGACACCGAGGGACTGGTGGCGCTGTCCATGCGCCGGGTCGCCGAGCGCCTGGGGGTGGGCACCATGTCGCTCTACACCCACGTGCCCGGCAAGGGTGAACTGCTCGACGTCATGCTCGACACCGTCTACGGCGAGACCGCCCGCCCCGCCGAGGTTCCCGGCGGCTGGCGCGGCCGGCTGGAGCAGATCGCCCGGGAGAACTGGGCGCTCTACCTGCGCCACCCGTGGCTGCTGCAGGTCGCCACCACCCGCCCACCCCTGGGCCCCAACGTCACCGCCAAGTACGAGTACGAACTGCGCGCGGTCGAGGGTATCGGCCTGACCGACCTGGAGATGGACGCGGTGGTCACCCTCGTCGACGGGTACGTCCACGGCGCGGTGCGCGGCGCGGTGGAGGCCGCCCAGGCGGCGCAGCGCACCGGCATGACCGACGAGCAGTGGTGGCGGGCGCACTCGCCGTACCTGGAGAAGGTGATGGACCCGCAGCGGTTCCCCACCGCCGCCCGGGTCGGCACCGCCGCCGGACAGGAGTACCAGGCGGCCGGCGACCCCGTGCGGGCCTTCGAGTTCGGCCTGGCGCGCATCCTCGACGGCGTCGCCGTCCTGGTCGGCGAGCGCTGACCGGGGTGCGCCACCGCCGCCCGTGAGGCACGGATAGCCTTTCCGGCATGACCGTACGCCCCATCAGGATCATCGGTGATCCCGTCCTGCGCACCGCCTGCGAGCCGGTGACCAGCTTCGACGCCGAGTTGCAGCACCTCGTCGACGACCTGATGGACACCCTGCTGGGCGCGCCCGGCCGGGCCGGCGTGGCCGCGCCGCAGATCGGCGTGGGCGCCCAGGTGTTCGTCTACGACGCCGACGGCCACCGCGGACACATGATCAACCCGCGCATCGAGCTGTCCGACGAGACGCAGGACGACGACGAGGGCTGCCTGTCCATCCCCGGGCTGTACTTCCCGACCCGGCGGGCGATGCACGCCACCGTGCACGGCTTCGACCGGCACGGCGAACCGCTGACCATCTCCGGCAGCGGCTTCCTGGCCCGCGCGTTGCAGCACGAGACCGACCACCTGCGCGGCCGCCTCTACGTCGACACTCTCTCCGGCGACGTACGCCGCCGGGCGCTGCGGGAGATCCGCGCCGGCCGGTTCGACTCGCCCAGCCGGCACCGCTGACGACGCGGGGGCGGCCGACGGCCGCCCCCGCACCCGATCAGCCGCAGGTCACTTCGGCGGCGGGGCCACCAGGCAGATCGCCGTCGAGCTGTTGCCGAAGTTGTCCACGCCGGTGATCACCGCGTCGCCGCGCAGCGTCACCTTGTAGTCGACGTCGCCGGTGCCGTCCTTGACCCGGGACTGGGCACCCGGCGCCTGCACCAGCTTGATCTCGGTGCCGGCGGGGAACGGACCGAACTTCACCGTCGGGTCGGCGCTGTCACCGATGTAGACGTCCACCGCCGTGTCGACGATGTCGGTCGAGGTGAGCTGGTAGAACCCGTCCGGGTTGTACGAGCCGGGGATGTTGCCCCCGCTCGGGTTGTTCGTCGGCACGCACGCCGTGGCCGGTGCGGTGGTGTCGACCACCCGCATCGTCGCGGTGTCGCTGCCGGTGTTGCCGGCCGCGTCGGTGGCCGTGCAGGTCACCGTGGTGGCGCCGAGCGGGAAGGTGCTGCCCGACGGCGGCACGCACGTCGGCGTGAGCGGCCCGTCGACGTTGTCGGTCGCCGAGGCCGGGTAGGTGATGACCGCGCCGGCGGGGCTGGTCGCCTCGACGGTCCGGTCGTCCACGACCACCACCGGCGGGGTGACGTCGTTGACCGTCACGCTGATCTGCTCGACGAACGCCGGCCCACCGGAGAGCCCGTTGAGCAGGAAGTCCACCGTGCAGTGCAGGGTGGCGCCCTGCGGGGCGTTCCCGGCCACCGCGATGGTCTCGGCGAACGGCACGTTCGTGCCGCTCTGCTGGGTACGCGAGGCCGCGTCGAAGGTGACGGTCAGCCCCGGGTCGCAGGACGTCACCGTCGGGGTGACGGTGACGTCGAGGTCCCGCAGCCCGCTGAGGATGGCGTCGGTGACGGTCTCCGGGGCGCTGCCGACCAGCTGGCCGCCGGTCGCGGCGACCACCGCGCTGGCCTGCCCGCTGACGTCCAGGCCACCACCGCCGCCGCTGACGCTGACCGCCAGCACCTTCGCCTCGTCGGCCTGCAGGGCCGCGGTGGCCTGCGCCGAGGGTGTGCCCGGCGCTCGGGTCGTGGCTCGGGGCGTCGCCGACGAGCACCACGATCCGGCTGCTGCCGGAGCGGTAGGCGATCCCGCCGTCGGAGACCTGGAACAGCCCGTTCACCCACGCCTCGGGGGTGTCCCCGCCGCCGCCGGCGGACAGCCCGTTGACCGCGTTCTGCAGCGCGGCCGCGTCGTCGGTGAGGTTCTGCCGGACCCGGAACAGCTCCGCGCCGTCACTCTCGTCCCGGTACGAGGCCACCGCGAACTGCGCGCTCGGCTGCACCGACCGCACGTTGTTGATGACCTGCTGGAGGTTGGCCTGCACGTCACCGATGACGGTGCCCATGCTGCCGGTCGTGTCGACCAGCAGGACCACGTCCGGCTTCGGCGGGATCGGCGGGGTGGCGACCACCTTGGCGATGTCGATGCTCGTGCCCGGGTCGGCGTCGCGGTCCACGACGGCCGGGTCGACGCCCGGCGCCGCGAGCGCCGGCGCGCCCGCCATGGTCACCAGGGCCGCCACGGCGGCGGTGAGGACCGCCAACCGACTTCGACCCCGTACTGATGTCACTGCCATCTGTGCTCCTTCGGCTCCGCCGCGTCACGACGCGGCCTCTGCCAGGAGACGCTAGGGGTCCGGAGGGCACCTGCCCGTCCGACACATGCCCAGGTCAGGGTCGGGTTGTTGACCCGGCGTGGCGGCTGGACATGCTGTCTGTCACCGCAGTCAGCGTGTACTCGCCGAAGTCGGCGACCCGGCTGAAGCCGAGCCGTCGGTAGAGCCGCACGGCGGCGACGTTGTCGGCCTTGACGTTGAGGGTGACGTGGTCGACCTGGCCGCGCACCCGGGCGCACAGCGCGGCGACCACGGCGGCGGCCAGGCCCTGCCCGCGTACCCGGGGATGGGTGGTGACGTTGCCCAGCGCCGCCACCCGGTACGTGGGCGACCAGACGTGCACCCCGGCCACCGCGACCAGCTCACCCGCCTGCCGGATCCCCACGTACTGGCCGGTGGCCAGCATCCGCGGATCGAACCAGTTGCCCGGATACGCCACCGCGTAGAGGGCGCGCAGGGCCGGCAGGTCGGCCGCACCGAGCACCTCACCCGCCGGGGTGACCGTGGCCAGCCGGGCCGGGTCGGTCA
>NZ_JAEVHN010000527.1:0-4361 GCF_016803375.1 Micromonospora sp. 4G55 | reverse complement strand
CCGGCCTGCGGGTGCTGGTCCCCCGCGAGCTGGCCTACGACAACCGGGACGGGCAGTGGCGCTGGCGGGAGGACATCCCGCCGCGCAACCGGCGGCTGGCGCTGCGCCAGGAGGAGATCGACGACCTGCTCGACCGGGGCTTCCCGCTGCCCGAGTGGCACACCCCGCCGGCGGTGGCCAAGGAGCTGAGCCGGGCCCGCCCGCCGCGGCGGCACCGGGGCCTGGTGGTGTTCCTGACCGGCCTGTCCGGCTCCGGCAAGTCGACCATCGCCCGCGGGCTGGCGGACGTGCTGCGGGAGCAGGGCGACCGCACGGTGACCCTGCTCGACGGCGACGTGGTGCGCCGGGAACTGTCGGCGGGGCTCGGCTTCAGCCGGGCGGACCGGGACGCCAACGTCCGCCGGATCGGCTGGGTGGCCGCCGAGGTCGCCCGGCACCGGGGGGTGGGCATCTGCTGCCCGATCGCCCCGTACGCCCAGGCGCGGGCGACCGCCCGGGAGATGGCGCTGGCGGCGGGGGCCGGTTTCGTGCTGGTCCACGTGGCCACCCCGTTGGACGTCTGCGAGCGGCGGGACCGCAAGGGCCTGTACGCGCGGGCCCGGGCCGGCCTGCTCACCGGGATGACCGGCGTCGACGACCCGTACGAGGAGCCGACCGACGCCGAGATCGTGGTCGACACCACCGATCTGACCGTCGACGAGGCGGTGCTGTCGGTGATGAACCACCTCACCGAGACCGGCTGGGTGGAGCCCCGCCTCCAGTCCGCCTGATTCCCGCCAGGGTCACCTTTCGTCGCTGCCCCCTGCGCGCTAGTGTTCATCTTTGTTGGAACACGTTTGAGCGCGTGTGAGAGTGCGCGGGAGCCGGAGGTACGGACGGATGCTGGCGCGGCAGCGGCAGGCGGCCATCCTCGACCGGGTCCGCACCGCCGGTGGCGTCCGGGTCACCGAGCTGGCGGCCGAGTTCGGCGTCTCCGACATGACCATCCGGCGTGACCTGGAGACGTTGCACGAGCAGGGCCTGCTGGCCAAGGTGCACGGCGGCGCCACCGTCCCCGGCCCCAGCTCCACCGACGAGCCGGGTTTCCACGCCAAGTCGGTGCGGCAGCTCGCGGAGAAGGCCGCCATCGCCGGCCGGGCCGCCGAGCTGGTCCGCCCCGGCGCGGCGGTCGCGCTGTCGGCCGGCACCACCACCGCCGAGCTGGCCCGCCGCCTGGTCGACGTGCCCGGGCTGACCGTGGTGACGAACTCGCTGCCGGTCGCCGAGATCCTGCACGCGCAGGGCCGCACCGACCAGACCGTGGTGCTCACCGGTGGGGTGCGCACCCCGTCCGACGCGCTGGTCGGCCCGCTGGCCGTGGAGGCGATCCGCTCGCTCCACCTGGACCTGCTCTTCCTCGGCGTGCACGGGATCACCGAGCGGGCCGGCTTCACCACCCCGAACCTGATGGAGGCGGAGACCGACCGGGCCCTGGTGGCCGCCGCCGACCGGTTGGTGGTGCTGGCCGACCACACCAAGTGGGGCACCGTGGGCATCTCCTCGATCGTCGGCCTCGGCGCCGCCGACGTGCTGGTCACCGACAACCGGCTGGCTCCGGAGGCGCGCCGGGTACTGGACGAGAAGGTGGGAGAGCTGGTGGTCGTGGCGAGCACGGGCCGGGCGACGACGGAGGGGACGGCGCGGTGAAGCGTACGGCGATCGAACTGGCGGACGGCCGCGAGCTGATCTACTTCGACGAACGGGACGACGCGGTCCGCGACCAGCCGGACCGGCGCGAGCTGCCCCCTCCCCCGCCCGCCTCCCAGCTGCGGTACGACCCGCTGACCGACGAGTGGGTGGCGGTGGCGGTGCACCGGCAGACCCGCACCTTCCTCCCCCCGGCCGACCAGTGCCCGCTCTGCCCCACCCGAGGTGACCGGCTCAGCGAGATCCCGGCCCCCGACTACGACGTGGCCGTGTTCGAGAACCGGTTCCCCTCGCTGAGCCAGCGGGTGGCCGACGAGCCGGCCGAGATCACCCCGTTCACCCCGGTACGCCCGGGCCGGGGCCGCTGCGAGGTGGTCTGCTTCACCGACGACCACAACGCCTCGTTCGCCAGCCTGCCGCCGCGCCGGGTGCGCACCGTGCTGGACGCGCTCGCCGACCGGACCGTGGCGCTCGCCGAGCTGCCCGGCGTCGAGCAGGTGTTCTGCTTCGAGAACCGGGGCGTGGAGATCGGGGTCACCCTGCACCACCCGCACGGGCAGATCTACGCGTACCCGTTCGTGACGCCGCGGACCCGGTCGCTGCTGGCCGCCGCCCGCCGGCACGCCGAGCGCACCGGCGGCGGCAACCTCTACGCCGACGTGCTCGCCGCCGAGCGGGCCGCCGGCGACCGGGTGGTCACCAGCAACGAGCACTGGACCGCGTACGTCCCGGCGGCCGCCCGCTGGCCGTTCGAGGTGCACGTGGCGCCGCACCGGCCGGTGCCCGACATCCCGGCGTTGACCGACGCCGAGCGGGACGCGTTCGGCCCGCTCTACCTGGACGTGCTGCGTCGCTTCGACGGGCTCTTCGACCTGCCGATGCCGTACATCGCGGCCTGGCACCAGGCGCCGGTGCGGATCGACCGGGAGCTGGGTCACCTGCACCTTCAGCTGTTCAGCATCCGGCGGGCCAAGGACAAGCTGAAGTACCTGGCCGGCTCGGAGTCCGGCATGGGCGTCTTCATCAACGACATCGCGCCCGAGCGGGCCGCGGAACTGCTCCGCGCCGCCTGACCCCGGCCCGCGTCCGGGCGGCGAGTGCGGCAGCGCCCGGGGGAACAGGGCGCGGGGGGCCCGGGACAGGGCCCCCCGCAGGGAAGGGACGGCTGGCTGTGCGCGACAGCCGGGAAGGTTGGCTGATCGGCACTCGTGCCGCGAGGCGACCGCGGTCAACCTTCCTGGACGAGACTGGCATCACGTCCACCCAATTCAACGACCCACGCCCACCCCGGTGACGCCGGGGCTACGCCCACGGATTGATCGCCACCGTTCGCCGCGTGTCGCGTGATCCGCTCGCGCGCTCCAACACCGCGACCCCCCGCAAACCGCGCGGCAGCCGGGCCCCGGGTACGACGGAGCCCGCCGGCGGATGCCGGCGGGCTCGGTCGGTGGCGCGGTACGAGGATCAGGCGAGCTTGCGCGCCAGGTTCTCGTCGAGCGCGTTCATGAACTCGTCGGTGGTCAGCCACGGGGCGTCCCGCGAGATGAGCAGCGCGAGGTCCTTCGTCATCTGGCCGCCCTCGACGGTGTCCACGATGACCTGCTCCAAGGTGTTGGCGAACTCGGTGACCGCCGGGGTGCCGTCCAGCTTGCCCCGGTGGGCCAGGCCCCGGGTCCAGGCGTAGATCGACGCGATCGGGTTGGTCGAGGTCTTCTCGCCCTTCTGCCACTGCCGGTAGTGCCGGGTGACCGTGCCGTGCGCGGCCTCGGCCTCGACGGTGCGGCCGTCCGGGGAGAGCAGGACCGAGGTCATCAGGCCGAGCGAGCCGAAGCCCTGCGCGACGGTGTCGGACTGCACGTCACCGTCGTAGTTCTTGCAGGCCCAGACGTAGCCGCCCTCCCACTTGAGCGCGGCGGCGACCATGTCGTCGATCAGCCGGTGCTCGTAGGTGATGCCGGCGGCGTCGAACTCGGCCTTGAACTCGTTCTCGAACACCTCGGCGAAGATGTCCTTGAACCGGCCGTCGTACGCCTTGAGGATGGTGTTCTTGGTGGACAGGTAGACCGGGTAGTTGCGGTCCAGGCCGTACCGGAACGAGGCCCGGGCGAAGTCCCGGATCGACTCGTCGAAGTTGTACATGCCCATGGCGATGCCGCGCCGGGGAAGTTGGCGACCTCCATCTCCATCGGGGCGCCGCCGTCGGCCGGGGTGTAGGTGATGGTCACCGTGCCCGGGCCGGGGACGACGAAGTCGGTGGCCTTGTACTGGTCACCGTGGGCGTGCCGGCCGATGATGATCGGCTTGGTCCAGCCGGGGACGAGCCGCGGCACGTTGGACATGATGATCGGCTCGCGGAAGACGACGCCGCCGAGGATGTTGCGGATGGTGCCGTTCGGCGACCGCCACATCTTCTTCAGGCCGAACTCCTCCACCCGGGCCTCGTCCGGGGTGATGGTCGCGCACTTGACGCCGACGCCGTGCTCCTTGATGGCGTTGGCGGCGTCGACGGTGACCTGGTCGTTCGTCTCGTCGCGGTGCTGGATCGAGAGGTCGTAGTAGTGCAGGTCGACGTCGAGGTAGGGCAGGATCAGCTGCTCACGGATCTGCTTCCAGATGATCCGGGTCATCTCGTCGCCGTCGATCTCCACGACCGGGTTGTTTACCTTGATCTTCGC